>CAVAJA010000150.1:0-8996 GCA_963588615.1 Lachnospiraceae bacterium
CTGTGGAGCGGAGCTTGTTGCAGATGCGGCCACCGCAGCAATGACCTGTCCTTACTGCGGCAGTCCGATGGTCATTCCGGAACAGTTTACCGTGGGCAGGAGTCCGGATTACATCATTCCGTTTGCAAAGACCCGGGAAGAGGCGGTGGGAGGCCTGAAGGAATATTATAAGGGGAAAAAACTCCTGCCGAAGTCGTTTACAGATGATAATCACCTGCAGGAGCTCAAGGGCATTTATGTTCCGTACTGGCTCTTCAGCGGAAAAGTGAAGGCAGGAATGTCCTTTGAGTGCGGGCAGAGTTCCACGCATGTGGAGGGCGACTTTGAAGTGACCAGGACCCGAATCTATGATGTGAAGCGGGGCGGGGAAATGTATTTTGACAAGATTCCCTGTGATGCGTCGAGCTGCATGCCGGATGATCTGATGGATTCGATCGAACCTTATCGCTATGAGCAGCTTGCAAAGTTTGAGCTGGAATATCTGCCGGGATATCTTGCCAACAAATATGACGTAGAGCAGAACGATCTGCAGAAAAAGGCAGATGAACGTGCGGCGGCAACCTCATGCGATGAATTGAGGGACAGTGTCATCGGCTATGATTCTGTTCAGGAAAAAAGCAGACATACTGCTGTGGTTCATGGAAAGACGGACTACGCGATGATGCCGGTGTGGCTTTTGTACACCAATTGGAATCATCAGGATTTTCTGTTCGCCATGAACGGACAGACCGGGAAAATGACGGGCAATCTGCCTGTGGATCCCGGGAAATCAGCCGCCTGGTTCGGCGGCGTCAGCGCAGGAGTTTTTGCGTTCTTTTTTGTTGTGATGCTTCTGATGAATGCGGAGATTACAGGGACGCTGCTGCTTATTGCGGTGACAGCTGCGCTTGTTGTAGGAGGCATTACCCTTGGCATTATGAGAGGACAGATGAGGCCGGTGACAGAGGCAACACATGCGGCGTTCTACCTGGATCGGGAGCGGTCTTCTGTCACGCTGGAGCAGGATGTCTACGTGCGGACCGTGGAGAAGAGAACGCCGATTCAGAGAAATCCTTCGGATGGTCCGGGACCGGGGATTCAGGGGGGACGTCCGAATCACGGAGGGCATCCGGGGCCGCACAGGCGCTGAGACTGCGACCCAAACATATATTCGAAAAGAATGGACGAATTCTTTGACCTGCGGTACAGTATGGTGGTACCGCAGGTTTTTTGGAATGACAACGATTTGATGCAGAGACCGAAGAGCATAGTGCCATGTGCACCTATGACCGGTCCGCTGCCGGGCATTGCGATGGATCATTTTGTACTTCACTCTGAATTTCAGCCGACGGGCGATCAGCCCGGCGCCATTGACGATCTGGTCAGGGGATTTCGGGAAGGAAACCAGTTCCAGACGCTTTTGGGCGTCACAGGTTCGGGAAAGACGTTTACTATGGCCAACGTCATTCAGGCGTTAAACCGGCCGACGCTCATCATTTCGCACAATAAAACGCTGGCAGGTCAGCTGTACGGTGAGATGAAGGAATTTTTTCCGGAAAACGCCGTGGAATATTTTGTCTCTTACTATGATTATTATCAGCCGGAGGCATATGTTCCGCAGACGGACACCTACATCGCAAAGGATTCTGCGATCAACGATGAAATTGATAAACTGCGGCTGTCGGCCACGGCTTCCCTGTCCGAACGGAGGGATGTAATCGTGGTGGCCAGTGTATCGTGCATCTATGGCCTGGGGTCTCCGGATGAGTTCAAAGGAATGTCGATTTCACTGCGTCCCGGAATGCAGATGGATCGGGATGATGTGATCCGTGAGCTGATTGCAATCCAGTATAAGAGAAACGATCAGGTGCTGGAGCGGTGCAATTTCCGCGTGCATGGGGATACACTGGAGATTTATCCGGCTCAGGGGAGCGAATACCTGATCCGGGTGGAATTTTTCGGGGATGAGATCGATCGGATTTGCGAGGTGGAGATTCTGTCGGGACGGGTGCATGCCAGCCTGCAGCATGTCATGATCTACCCGGCTTCTCACTACGTTGTCCCGCAGGACAAGATCAACGCTGCCTGCGAGAACATAGAAAAGGAGCTGGAAGAGCGGGTTCGATATTTCAAGGGAGAGGACAAGCTCATTGAAGCGCAGCGAATTGCGGAGCGGACAAATTTTGACATCGAGATGATGCGGGAAACCGGCTTCTGTTCCGGAATTGAGAATTATTCCAGACATCTGAATTTTATGCCGCCCGGGGCAGAGCCGCTGACACTGATGGATTTCTTTCCGAAGGATTTCCTGATCATCGTGGATGAGTCGCACATTACCATTCCGCAGATCGGAGCCATGTTTCACGGAGATCGGAATCGGAAGCTCACACTGGTGGACTACGGCTTTCGTCTGCCGTCGGCACTGGACAACCGGCCGCTGAACTTTGCGGAGTTTGAGCAGAAAATTGATCAGATGCTGTTCTGCTCTGCCACGCCGGGGGAATATGAAGAGGAACATGAGCTCCTCAGAGCGGAGCAGGTGATTCGACCTACGGGGCTGCTGGATCCGGAGATTGAAGTGCGTCCGGTGGAGGGGCAGATCGACGATCTGATTACGGAAATCCGCAGGACAACGGAGCAGAATAATAAGGTGCTGGTCACGACTCTGACGAAAAAAATGGCGGAGGATCTGACGGATTACCTGACGGAGGCGGGAATCCGCGTCCGGTACCTGCACTCCGACATTGATACGCTGGAACGGGCGGAGATCATTCGGGACATGCGCCTGGATGTGTTCGATGTTCTGGTTGGAATCAACCTTCTGCGCGAGGGACTGGACATTCCGGAGATTGCATTGGTTGCAATTCTGGATGCAGATAAGGAGGGCTTCCTGCGCTCGGAGACTTCGCTGGTGCAGACCATCGGACGTGCGGCCCGCAATGCGGACGGGCATGTGGTGATGTACGCTGACCATATTACGGAGTCGATGCGTAAGGCCATGGACGAGACGAAACGCCGCCGTGCCATCCAGGAGGCCTACAATAAGGAGCACGGAATTACGCCGAAGACCATTCGGAAGGCAGTCCGCGATCTGATTGCGATCTCGAGGGAGGTCAGCGAGGAACAGGTGCGTTTCGAGAAGGATCCGGAGTCCATGTCTCAAAAGGAACTGGAGCAGCTGATCCGAAAAGTGGAGAAACAGATGAAAAAGGCGGCGGCAGAGCTGAATTTCGAAGGGGCAGCGCAGCTGCGTGATCAGATGATGGGCCTGAAAAAGCAGCTGCTGGAACTGACAGGAGGGAAATAGGCCTGCAGGAGAAGATTAAAAAAAGGCAGCAGAGAGCAGAATCAGGAGAAAATAAAGCAGAATGACAAAAATGAAAAAGCCGGATTACTGGCCGGGACTTCGAGAGGCGGAAAAACTGGCACAGGGGCAGAAAAAAAATGATGCGAAGCGGCGCAGTCTGATCCACAAGGAGGATTGCATTCGAATTGTAGGTGCGAGGGAGCACAATCTTAAGAATGTGAATCTGACGATTCCGAGAAATGAACTGGTGGTGCTGACGGGGCTGTCCGGCTCCGGAAAGTCCAGCCTTGCTTTTGACACCATTTATGCGGAGGGACAGCGCCGCTATATGGAATCACTGTCTTCGTATGCGAGACAGTTTTTGGGACAGATGGAAAAGCCGGATGTAGATCAGATTGAAGGAATGTCACCGGCGATCTCCATCGATCAGAAATCGACGAATCGGAATCCGCGCTCTACGGTCGGAACGGTGACGGAAATCTATGATTATTTTCGTCTGCTGTATGCCAGAATCGGCATTCCGCATTGTCCGGTCTGTGGTCGGATCATTGCGAAGCAGACCGTGGACCAGATGGTGGATCAGGTGAAAGCTCTGCCGGAAGGGACCAAAATACTGGTGCTTTCTCCCGTAGTTCGAGGGAAAAAGGGACGTCACGAAAAGGTGATCGAAAGGGCCAGAAGAGCCGGTTATGTGCGGATCCGAATCGACGGAAACCAGTATGATCTGTCGGACGAGGAGATTGCGCTGGATAAGAACATCAAGCACAGCATTGAGGTGGTGGTAGATCGTCTGGTGGTGCGCGAGGGGATGGAACGCCGGCTGGCGGATTCCCTGGAAAATGCACTGAGTCTGGCAGAGGGACTGGCCGAGGTTCAGGTGCTTGGAAAAGAGCTTTTGCAGTTTTCTCAGAATTTTGCCTGCCCGGACTGCGGCATCAGCATTTCAGAGATTGAACCGAGAAGCTTCTCCTTCAACAATCCCTTCGGCGCCTGCCCGGACTGCGCCGGAATCGGCTATAAAATGGAGTTTGATCCGGAACTGATGATCCCGGATCAGAGCAAGTCTATTCAGGACGGGGCCATTGCGGTTCCTGGCTGGGCCAGCTGCATGAAGGATGGGAGCTGGACCAATGCGACAT
The DNA here is from genome assembly GCA_963588615.1 of Lachnospiraceae bacterium. Taxonomy (GTDB): domain Bacteria; phylum Bacillota; class Clostridia; order Lachnospirales; family Lachnospiraceae; genus CAG-791. The sequence continues at coordinate 4,426 of CAVAJA010000150.1, forward strand.
TGCTGGGACTTGCAGAGGAGTTTCATTTCGGTCTGGATGTTCCGTGGAAGGACCTGCCGGAAAAAGCAAGAGATGTTCTGATGTATGGTTCTCCGAAGGAATTCGAGATTCATTACAAGAGTCAGACCAGCGTCAGCAAGGTAGCATACCGCATCACCTTCGAGGGGCTGCTGGAGAATACGTACCGCCGTTACAAGGAAGCAGGAGACCGCATGCGTCAGGAGTATGAACAGTATATGCGGGTCAGCCCCTGCAAGCTCTGCGGCGGCAGGAGATTGAAAAAGGAAGCTTTGGCGGTAACGGTGGGGGATCGGAACATCTACGATGTCACATGTCTGTCTGTGAAGGATCTGCTGGACTTTATTCAGAGCCTGCAGCTGTCACTTCAGCAGATGCTGATCGGGGAACAGATTCTGAAGGAGATCCGCAGCCGTGTCAGCTTCCTGAGCAATGTAGGTCTGGATTACCTGTCCTTGTCCAGAGCAACGGCAACTTTGTCGGGCGGTGAGGCTCAGAGAATCCGGCTGGCGACGCAGATCGGCTCGGGACTTGTGGGCGTCTGCTACATATTGGATGAGCCTTCGATCGGACTGCACCAGAGGGATAATGACAAACTCTTAAGGACGCTGAAAAGTCTTCGGGACATGTGGAATACGGTCATTGTGGTGGAGCACGATGAAGACACCATGAGGGCAGCGGATTATGTCGTGGATGTAGGGCCTGGAGCCGGCTCTCACGGCGGAGAGATTGTGGCCTGCGGAACTGCCGAGGAGATCATGGCGAATCCGAATTCTGTTACAGGCCAGTATTTGTCGGGAAAGCGCAGAGTGCCGATTCCAAAGACACGGAGGAAGCCGTCGGGGTGGCTGCACCTGAAGGGGGCCGCCATGAACAATCTGAAAAATATTGACGTGGATATTCCACTGGGGGTTCTGTGTCTTGTCACCGGAGTCTCCGGCTCCGGAAAAAGTTCCCTTGTCAACGAAATTCTGTACAACCGGCTGGCCAGAGATCTGAATCATGCACAGACCATTCCGGGACCGCACAGGAGTCTGGACGGTCTGGAACAGCTCGATAAGGTGATCAATATTGACCAGTCGCCGATCGGCCGCACGCCGAGATCGAATCCGGCCACATATACAGGAGTTTTCGACATCATCCGAGAATTGTTTGCCGGGACGCCGGATGCAAAGGCCAGAGGATACACCAAGGGACGGTTTTCCTTCAATGTAAAGGGGGGGCGGTGTGAAGCCTGCTCGGGAGACGGAATTCTGAAAATTGAGATGCACTTTCTTCCGGATGTGTACGTTCCCTGTGAGGTCTGCGGCGGCAAACGCTACAATCGGGAGACACTGGAGGTTCGTTATAAGGGGAAGACCATTTATGATGTGCTGGACATGACCGTGGAGGAGGCAGTGAAATTTTTTGAAAATGTGCCTTCGGTGCGGGACAAGATCCGCACACTGTACGATGTGGGACTGGGATATGTGAAGCTTGGACAGCCCAGCACACAGCTCTCCGGAGGAGAGGCTCAGCGCATTAAACTGGCTGCGGAGCTTTCCAGACGATCCACAGGAAAGACCATCTATATTCTGGACGAGCCGACCACCGGGCTGCATTTTGAGGACGTGCGGAAACTGACGCAGATTCTGCAGAAGCTGGTGGAAGGCGGCAACAGCGTGGTGGTCATCGAGCATAATCTGGATGTGATCAAGACGGCTGACTATATCATCGATATGGGACCGGAAGGCGGTGACGGCGGCGGAACCGTTGTTGCGTCCGGTACGCCGGAGGAACTGGCAGAGTGCAGGTGGTCCTACACCGGATATTATGTGAACAAGGCGCTTCATCCATCACAGCCGGATTTTTTTTCGGAAGGGGTGTAACATCCGGACAGAATCCCCGTATGTATATGTGTAGGTGATATCACACAGAATACAGAATGGATACCGCAGAAGAAATGCGGAGCATATACACCACAGGGAGGATGAACATCATGATGATCGTTAATATGGCAGTTGCAGCAGCTTTCATTTATACACTTTACAGATTTGCTTCGACGGCGAGGAACTGGTAAGAGGCAGAGGCCACAGAATCGCTGTGGATCATTCGGCAGTCTCCGAAAGGAGGCTGCTTTTTTGCGCCCGCAGTGCGTACCGCTGCCGTCGCAAGGCAGCGGTACGAAAGCTTTTCACAGTGAATTTTTTCTGAAGAACAGAGAGAGGACTTGGAAAAGCTTGCATCCCTAGTCTATACTAAGAAGGCGCAGATTCTGCGGGGAGATGATGTTCGCTCCGGCAGCAGACATCGGTGCGGAAGCGACAGCGCTTCTCTCCCGCAGGGGAGGCAAATGACGGGTGATACAGAAGACGATAACGGCCGCAGGCGGCCTGACAGATAGAAGATAGGTGACAGGGGAAGATATATGCCATTGCAGCATTCGGATATTGGAATTGATCTTGGAACAGCAAGCGTGCTGGTTTACATCAGAGGACGCGGAGTCGTCCTGAAGGAGCCCTCTGTGGTTGCCTTTGATCGTGATACGAATAAGATCAAGGCGATCGGCGAGGATGCGCGACTGATGCTGGGACGCACGCCCGGCAATATTGTGGCGGTGCGCCCTCTCCGGCAGGGAGTTATTTCGGACTATACGGTTACGGAAAAGATGATGAAATATTTCATCCAGAAGGCGGTGGGGAGACGCACCTTCCGCAAGCCCCGCATTGCGGTCTGCGTGCCGAGTCAGGTCACAGAGGTTGAGAAAAAGGCGGTAGAGGATGCCACGTTCCAGGCGGGAGCCCGGGAGGTATACATCATCGAGGAACCCATTGCGGCAGCCATCGGCGCCGGAATCGATATTTCCAAGCCCTGCGGCAACATGGTGGTGGATATCGGCGGCGGGACGACAGATATTGCGGTGATTTCTCTGGGCGGCACGGTGGTCAGCACGTCCATCAAGGTGGCAGGAGACGATTTTGATGATGCTCTCGTCCGCTATATGCGCAAAAAATACAATCTGCTGGTGGGCGAGCGCACGGCTGAGGATATCAAGATTAAGATCGGAAGCTGTTATCCGTCGGTTGAGGAGGACTATGTTGAGGTTCGAGGGCGCAATCTGGTAACCGGACTTCCCCGCACGATCAAGGTCGCTTCCAGCGAGACGGAGGAGGCACTCAAGGAATCTACAAACCAGATCGTGGAGGCCATCCACAGTGTGCTGGAAAGAACACCTCCGGAATTGGCAGCGGATATCGCAGATCGGGGCATTGTCCTGACGGGCGGCGGTGCGCTCCTGAATGGTCTGGAGGATCTGATCACCAGCAAGACCGGAATCAGTGCGGTCACGGCGGAGGATCCCATGACGGCGGTGGCCATCGGAACCGGTAAATACGTTGAATTTATCGCAGGAGAGAGCACGATCGAGGCGTGAATGCCGACTGCAGAGCGGGAATGCGGCTCTGTACCAGAACTCAATGCGAGAATACACTTCTTTTCTGCCGGGTGGGTTTCCGCCCGGCAGTTGTCATTCTGCACACATCGATAACCTGCATGCACCGGCCGTCGGCGGCAATGCTGTCCGAAAGAGCGGCTGCCGTATATTCCGCGGGTACAGGACAAAATGGAAATCATCAAAGGATATATTTCTGCGGTTATTTACCGCAATAAGGAAAATTTATATACCGTTTTTGAGGTGACCAGTGATGGGGAACAGATCACCTGCACCGGTTTTCCTGCTGCGATTTCGGAAGGCGAGAGTGTGGAACTTGCAGGCGAGGCGGTGACGCATCCGGTGTACGGCGATCAGCTGAAGGTGACGCAATATACCGTGGTGCGCCCGGAGGGAGAACAGGCGGTATACCGCTACCTTGCTTCGGGAGCCATAAAGGGGATCGGGCAGAATCTTGCCGCACGGATTGTGAAGCAGTTCGGAGAAGATACCATGCGGATACTGGACGAGGAACCGGAACGGCTTTCTGAGGTGAAGGGGATCAGCAAGAGAATTGCCAGAGAGATCGCAGTTCAGCTGATGGAGAAAAAAGATGTCCGCGATGCCATGATTTATCTGCAGCAGTATGGCATCGGCGGAAGGAAGGCGGTAAAGATCTGGGAAACCTACGGGGAAGAGATGTACGCCGTCCTGCGGGAAAATCCATATCGGCTGGCGGAGGAAGTGTCCGGCATCGGTTTTGCGCTGGCGGATGAGATTGCGGCAAGGAGCGGGATTCAGCCGGATTCGGATTATCGGATTCGCAGCGGAATTTTATTTGTGCTGGCCGCAAATCTGCAGGAGGGGAGCACCTTTTTGCCGGAGAGCATTCTGCTGGAAAGGGCGGGAGAACTGCTGGGGGTTTCACAGGAAGAAATTCAGATGCAGCTGACGAATCTTGCGATGGAGCGAAAAATTCGAATCCGGATTCCGGAAGCGGATTCTGATCAGGAGAACGAAGAAGGCCTCGGCGGGAAGACAGAGCCGGAGGTATATTCTGCCCGCAGTTACCGCCTGGAGCAGGACATTGCCAGAAAAATGCTGGACTTGGATTCTGTGAGAGTGCACAGCTACACGGCAGAGG
>CAVAJA010000151.1:0-3218 GCA_963588615.1 Lachnospiraceae bacterium
CTCTCCTTCTTCTGTTCTTCGACAGCAGGATCAGACGCAGCAGCTGCAGGATGGACGCAGCAGCTGCTGCAACATACGTCAGCGCAGCAGCTCTTAAAACAGCCCTTGCCTTTCCGTTTTCACTGTGTCCCAGAATCCCATACTGCTCCAGCATGATCAAAGCCCTGTGGGAAGCATCGAATTCAACCGGCAGTGTCACCAGCTGAAAGAGCACTCCGAGTGAAAAAAGGATGATCCCGATCGTCGTGAAGGTCTCACTCAGTCCCAGTGCAAGACTTAATATGACAATCCAGATTCCCGCATTGGATCCAAAATTGGCCGCAGGCACCAATGCCGTCCGTATCTGCAGCGGCACATACCCGTTCTCGTGCTGCATCACGTGTCCGCATTCATGCGCCGCCACGCCAAGAGCAGCCACCGATCTCGAGCCGTAAACGGTATCCGACAGATTGACGACCTGCTTCGACGGGTCATAGTGATCTGTCAGTTCACCGGAGACGTGCTGTACCTGCACATCCGATATCCCGTTCTGACGCAGGATTGTCCTTGCCACATCCGCCCCCGTCATTCCACAGGCGGCCGCCTGCGAAGAAAATCTCTGATAGGTGGCTCTCACATGCATACTGGCTGCCATCGTCAGCAGCGCACCGATCGCTACCAGAACAATTGTCGGGTCATAATAGCCATAGCCGAGATACATATCGTCCTCCGTTCCGCCTAATTTCCCAGCAGATCTCCCACCTGAATCCGCACGCCTCTGAGGAAATCCGCGACGGGCATTCTTTTTTTGCCTTCGAGCTGCAGCTCCTTCAGGGCCAGCAGCCCCTTTCCGGTCTGAACAGCCATCAGCTCTCCCGCCGCCATCATCACCGTCCCCGGCTTTGCATCCTCAAACGCTCTGCGTTCTCCGATCCCGCAGCCAAGTTCTGCGTAATTCTCTTCCGTCACAGGGGCCGCCATCCAGATCTTCAGAAGCTTTCCGTTCCATCTGGTGTAGGCACTCGGCCACGGGTTCATTCCGCGAACCAGATTCCCGATTGTCTGCGCATCCATGTTCCAGTCGATACGTCCCATCTCCTTGGTCAGCATCTTCGCATAGCTGGAATCCTCGTCTCTCTGTGCGATCGGAATGATCTCCCCTTTCTCCAGTTTTTCCAGAGTCTCCAGAAGGAGCCTGCCGCCCATTTGGGCGAGCTTCACATAAAGTGATCCCGCCGTCTCATCCGGCTCCAGAACAATCCTCTCCTGGGCCAGGATATCACCGGTGTCCAATCCCTCATTCATCTGCATGATGGTGTTGCCGGCTGTCTTTTCCCCATTCAGCACAGCTCGCTGAATCGGGGCTGCCCCCCGATATTTCGGCAGAAGGGAGCCATGAATATTGATGCATCCGAACCGGGGCATCTCCAGAATTTCCTTCGGAAGAATCTGACCGAAGGCAGCCACAACAATAACATCCGCTGCCTCCCCGCCGATTTCCTGAATCGCCTCTTCCTGCCGGATCCTCTCCGGCTGAAATACAGGAATTCCATATTCTTCTGCACATACCTTGACCGCCGAGGGTGCCGGCCGGCCGCTTCTTCCTCTTGGTCTGTCCGGCTGCGTCACGACAAGACTCACGTTATGCTTCCCTGATTCTGCCAATGCCCGCAGCGCCGGCACTGCAAAATCAGGTGTTCCCATGAAAATCACCTTCATCCTGTCATTCCTCTTCACTCATTTCCAGCTCTTCGTTGTCGATCAGTCCACCCTCTGCCAGGTCCACGTAAAGCTTCCCATCCAGATGATCGAATTCATGGCACATCGCCCTTGCCATGAGTTCGGTTCCCTCGATCTCAAAGGGCTTCATATTGCGGTCAAAAGCAACCGCCTTAACATAATTCGGTCTCGTGACAACCCCTGACTTTCCGGGAACCGAAAGGCATCCTTCATATCCTGTCTGTTCGCCGGACTCCTCCGTAATTCTCGGATTGATAAAAACCATGGGCTCATTCTGCTCTGCACTGATATCAATTACCACCACACGCTTCAGAATTCCGACCTGCGGCCCTGCAAGCCCCACTCCGTTCGCATGGTACATCGTCTCCAGCATATCATCGATCAGCTCCTGCAGGCGAGGCGTCATCTCCTTGATCTCCTTCGCCTTTTTATTCAGAATCGGATCTCCCATCTCTCTTATGTTCAGCAATGCCATCTGTTACTCTCCTGTTCCTCTCAATGAACCGTTCTCTCAATAAGAACCGCTCCGCTCAGAAAATATTCATCGGATCAAAGTCAAACTGAAAAACGGTGTCCATATCGCCGCTCTCGCCTGCCCTCTGGACTGCCGCCTCGATGCTGTCTTTACAAAACCTCAGTGTATCATAATCCGGACTTTTTACATAGAGAACCTGCCGGTACTCATCCCGCAGCTTCTCCATCGCCGCAGCTGCCGGTCCGATAATAATAACATCCCTTTTCCGGCAGAGCTTTTCCAGGATTGTCCGCGTACTCCCGGAAAACAAGGCGGCATGTTCCTCTGTCTTTGAAATAATCTGAACGGATAGAAGATGCTCCACCGGAGGAAAACGCAGAAGCCTTCGATAGGTGAGCTCCTCCTCATAAAAGCCCTCATAATCTTGCTCTGCAGCATGCCGGATGCTGTAGTTCTCCGGATCATAGGTCTGAATGATCACGTGCCCCGGCCGCATTCCTCTGCCGGCTCGGCCGGCCGCCTGCGTGAGCAGCTCAAAGGTCCGTTCTGCCGCTCTATAATCCCCTGCGTGAAGTGACATATCCGCCAGCAGGATTCCCATCAATGTGACCTTCGGAAAATCATGTCCCTTGACGATCATCTGGGTTCCGATGAGAATATCTGCCTCCTCGTTGGCAAAAGCGGACAAAAGCTTCTCATACCCTCCCTTTGACCGCGTTGTGTCTGCGTCCATTCGCAGGATTCTGGCTGCGGGATATTCTTTCTGCAGCAGCTGTTCCACCTGCTCCGTTCCTGCCTGAAATCCGCTGATATAGGCAGATCCGCATTTCGGGCAGACTCTTGGCATCCGTTCTTCGTGCCCGCAGTAATGGCAGATCAGGCGTCCGCCCCCGTGAAGGGAAAGAGAGACGCTGCAATGAGGACAGACCGGAACAAAGCCGCAGCTCCTGCAGGAAACAAAGCCGGAAAAGCCGCGCCGGTTCAGGAACAGCATCGTCTGCTCATGTTTTTCCAGATTGTCGGC
>CAVAJA010000152.1:0-2336 GCA_963588615.1 Lachnospiraceae bacterium
GGACCAGTCCGCTTCGTAGCGATCCATCGTGATCGTCATACGTCCGCCGCCGGAAGCAATGCAGCCGTGGAAAGTATCATCATTCAATTCCTTAAAGGTATTCTCCAGCTGATCCACATAAGTCAATGCAGAAGTTTCCGGAACATCACGTCCATCCAGCAGGATGTGCGCACGAACCTCCTTCACGCCTTCCTTCTTTGCCTCACCGATCATAGCAATCAGATGAGAAATATTGGAATGTACATTTCCGTCAGACAAAAGACCTACAAAATTCAGCTTGCCGCCATTTTCCTTCAGATAGCTGACTGCGCCCTTCCACGCATTTGACTCATAAATCTTGCCGGACTCAATGCTCTCGTTGACCAGCTTCGCTCCCTGAGAATAAATCTGACCGCAGCCAAGTGCATTGTGTCCAACTTCAGAATTGCCCATATCATCATCGCTGGGAAGACCAACAGCCGTGCCGCTTGCCTTGATGGTGGTATGAGGCCATTTGGTCATCAGTTCATCAATCTGCGGCTTATAGGCATGCATGACAGCATTGCCCTGATCCTTGTCGGTCCAGCCGACACCGTCCATTACTACCAGAACTACTGGTTTCATTCAGAATCCTCCTTGTACCTTTATCGGAAAATCAGATGTACTTAACGAATCTCAGAACCACATTAGTATATCGAATCTTGGCGTGAATTTCTACTTTCTGTGTTATTAAGAATACATGAATAATTCACTGCGGTCGACTGTACCGATGTTTTACAGGTCTTCTGAGAGCAAGGTGCAGATAGACGCAAAAGGGCCGTGTGTTTTCACACACGACCCTAAACTCCACAATTTTTCTGAATAAGCAGTCAGAATTACTTAAGAGTAACCTTAGCTCCCTCAGCCTCAAGCTTAGCCTTGATCTCATCAGCCTCTGCCTTCGGAGCAGCTTCCTTAACAACCTTCGGAGCAGCCTCAACCATATCCTTGGACTCCTTCAGGCCAAGACCAGTGATCTCACGGATAACCTTGATGACCTTGATCTTGTTCGGGCCAACCTCAGTCAGCTCAACATCGAACTCAGTCTTCTCTTCCTCAGCTGCAGCTGCGCCAGCACCTGCTGCTGCAACAACAACACCTGCTGCTGCGGAAACACCAAACTCCTCCTCGCAAGCCTTTACAAGATCGTTCAGCTCGAGAACGGACAACTCTTTGATCGCATCAATGAATTCTGCGGTAGTCAACTTTGCCATCTTAATTTTCCTCCTGAATTAATATTCGTATGCAAATGCAAGGCACCTATTATGCCTCTGCGGAAGCCTCTGCAGTCTCTTCTGCAGGAGCCTCGCTGCCTTCTCCGTCCTTCTCTGCGATCTGCTTGATCACACGAGCAAAGTTCGTAATCGGAGACTGCATGCTGCCAAGCAATCTGGACAGCAGTTCCTCTCTTGAAGGAATCTTGGAAAGCTCCTCCAGAGCAGCAGCGTCATAAGCCTTGCCTTCAACAACGCCGCCCTTAATTTCCAGCTTGTTTGCCGTTGCAGCAAATTTGCAGAGAATTCTTGCGGGAGCGGTTGCATCGTCCTTTGAAACAGCAACTGCGCTGGGACCGTCAAGATACTGATCCAACTGCTCGAAATCCGTACCCTTGAATGCAAAACGCATCATGGTATTCTTGTAAACCTTGTACTGAATGCCAGCCTCACGAAGCTGCTTACGAAGCTCCGTATCCTGAGCAACTGTCAGTCCTCTGTGGTCAACAAGAACAACAGATACCGCGCCGTCGATCTTCTCAGAAATCTCCTGTACAACAGGTTTCTTTTCTTCGATCTTAGCCATTAATTTACCTCCTTATAGATTCTGATACCGATGCGGAGATAATGAAAAATCCCCACTGCCTAAGGACAGAGGGGAAGAAATGTTCATTCATCATCCTCGGCAGGCTGCATTGCATTACGTTCCAACGAACACCTGCTGTCTTCGGCCGGTCTGTTAAGACCATTCGCTACTATAACAGAGGAAGAGAAACATGTCAATACAAAAAGCAGAAAAATCCACTTCTATCAACATGAGTCTCCGACTCCGCCCGCCGGCAGCGCGCGGCGTTAAGACACTGTCTTATAAAAACATCCTGTACAATCCGAACCACCATCAATAGCGGTTCGAAACGATCTTTACGCCAGGGCCCATTGTCGTAGCAACAGAGATGCTCTTGAGGAACTGACCCTTAACAGATGCAGGCTTTGCCTTTACAATAGCGCCCATCAGTGCGTTATAGTTGGTCATCAGCTGCTCCTCAGTGAAGGAAGCCTTTCCAAGGATAACATGAATAATGTTAGCCTTATCAAGTCTGTACT
>CAVAJA010000153.1:0-5612 GCA_963588615.1 Lachnospiraceae bacterium
CTCCTTTGGTGCGTGGTGCGAGGACAGAACTGCATCTGCGGAGTCATCGTGCTCCGAGAAAAAATGCCCCTCGTCCGCCTCAGAGTCATCGCCGTCCGGATAAAAATCTGCCGCGCCGTCTTCGGCAGGATCGTCCTCGGGGAAGTCGTCATCCTCATCATATTCCGGAATGTCGTCCTCCGACAGATCCAGCTCATCCTCCGGTGTTGTGTCCTGAGAAACCGGAATGCTCTCGTCCGGAGCAGAGTGTTTAGTGTTCTTGTTGTCTTTCATGGTCTTTTAGAGCCCCTTTGGTTCTGCCGGAGGGGTCGAACCGGGTTAAATCGTTGACAATTGCGGCAGCCATCATCATTCCGGCAGCCGGAGGCACGAAGGAGGTGGATCCCGGAAGATCCCGGCGCTCCGTGCATTTGCGGACAGATCCCGGAGGGCAGATGCAGTGATGCAGGCAGGAATTCTCAGAGTCAATCGGGCGGATTGCCGGCTCGGAAGAACAGACGACCTTCAGCTTCTTCACTCCTCTCTTGCGAAGCTCACGGCGCATAACTCTGGCAAGCGGATCCTGGGAAGTCCGGAACAGATCCGTGACCGTCAGCTTCGTGGGATCCGTGCGGTTGCCGCAGCCCATGGCAGAGATGACAGGAACGCCGGCCTCCTTTGCCTGCAGAATGATCTGAATCTTGCCGGTGACCGTGTCAATGGCATCGACAACATAGTCATAGGAATGGAAATCAAACAGATCTGCGTTTTCCGGGAGGAAAAAGGTTCGGTAGGTATTGACCGTAATGGTGGGATCGATATCAGCGATCCGGGCTCTGGCAGCGTCTACCTTGTATTGTCCGACGGTACTGCGGACCGCGAAAATCTGGCGATTGAGATTGGTGAGGCACACCCGGTCATCATCGATCAGATCCAGAGTTCCGATCCCCATGCGGGCCAGAGCCTCCACGACGTTGCCGCCTACACCGCCGATCCCGAAAACAGCGACACGGCTGCTGCGGAGAATTTGCATACAGTCCGGTCCGTAGATCAGTTCGGCTCTTGAATATTGATTCAGCATCTGCTAACCTCGACATCGAATTAAATAGTGGTGCCGCCTGATTTCCGCCATGAATGGTCCGAAGACAGGGATCGGCGCTGAAATCAAACGGGCTGAACAGAAACAAATTATACATAAATATTCCGTGAATAGATACTGTTACCGTATAAGGAAATTTACGTTCCGGGCAGGATTTGCTGCAGTATCGATGTCGGGATCTGTGTGGTCCGGAAAACGAACAGCAAATGGAATTGCAGATAGGAATTCGGAGGCAGAACGGCCATGCAGTCTGAAATGACCAAAGGAAACCCTTTATCCATCATCATACGGTTTACCATTCCGCTGTTTATCGGGAATGTGTTCCAGCAGCTCTACAATATGTGCGATACCATCATCGTGGGTCGTTTCGTGGGAGCGAATGCGCTGGCGGCCGTGGGTTCGACCGGAACCATTATGTTCCTGATTCTGGGCTTTTGCTCCGGTCTCACCAGCGGGTTCGCCGTTCTGACGGCGCAGCGCTACGGCGCGGGGGACATAGACGGCGTGAAAAAGAGCGTTGCCAACAGCTTCTTCCTGTCATGCATTGTGGTGATTGTGATGACAGCGGGGAGTCTTGCTGTCATGCGGCCGCTCCTGAAAATCATGAACACGCCGGAGGAGATCTTTGCGGATGCCTATGCCTATATCAGCGTAATCTGCATGGGCATCATTGCCAGTGTTGCCTACAATCTGCTGTCTTCGCTGCTGAGGGCAGTGGGCAACAGCAGAATGCCGCTGATCGTTCTGGTGTTTTCAGCCGTTCTGAATGTGATTCTGGATCTCGTTCTGATCATTGTGTTCCAAATGGGAACAGCGGGGGCTGCTCTTGCAACCAATCTGGCGCAGGGGATCTCTTCGATCCTGTGCTGCATCTATATTGTAAAAAAGGTTCCGGAGCTGACCCCGGATAAAGGAATGTGGCGTCATTACCCGTGGGCCACGGCCAAACAGCTGCAGGTCGGGATTCCGATGGCGCTGCAGTTCGGCATCACCGCCTCCGGAACCATGATCATGCAGGCGGCCATCAATCTCTACGGCGCAACGGCAGTGGCCGGCTATACGGCCGCCAGCAAGGTACAGAATCTTATCACACAGGGAAACTACTCCATCGGACAGACCATGGCAACCTACGTGGGACAGAATTACGGCGCCGGGGAGTACGAGAGAATCCGAAAAGGCGTGCGCAGTGCCATTATCAGCATCACGATCTATGCTGTGGCAGCCGCTGTTCTGGTGGTCGCGGCCCTGCGTCCTCTGGTCTCGCTGTTTTTCGCATCAGGCTCGGACATCGGTGCGATGATGCCGTATGCGCAGACGTACACGGTGTGCTGCGCCGTGTTTTACATCCCGCTGGGGTACATCTTCGTATTCCGCAATGCCATGCAGGGCTGCGGCTACGGATTGCTGCCGATGCTCGGAGGCGTGGCGGAGCTGGGATGCCGTCTGGTTCTTGCAATCGCCTCCATGTATACCATGAACTATCTGATGGCTTCCCTCTGCGACCCCATGGCATGGCTTGGAGCCGGCATATTCACAGCAGTGGCCTACTGCTATGTTATTCGGAAGGTAAAAGAAACACTGCGGCCTGAAGAAGGCATGTGAGGAGGGAGAAAAGAGTGCGGAGAGGAAAACGATATCCGCTTCTGGATGTAATCCGCGGGCTCACCATCGTCAGCATGGTGGGATATCATGCCGCCTGGGATCTGGTATACCTGGCCGGAGTGGATTGGCCATGGTATCACTCGAACGGTGCCCATCTGTGGCAGCAGTCCATCTGCTGGACCTTCATTCTGCTGTCCGGGTACTGCATGACCCTGTCCGGCCATCGGTGGAGGCGGGGAGTGGTGGTCTCTGCAGCCGGGCTTCTCGTCACAGGAGCGACCTTGGTGTTCCTTCCGGATGAGAGGGTGATCTTCGGAGTTCTGACCTTTCTCGGCAGTGCCATGCTGATCACAGCACTTTTGTACCGGTTTCTGGAACGGCTTCACCCGCTTGCCGGAATGCTGATCTGTGCCGGGGCGTTCTATCTGGTTCGGCCGGTGAACTCCGGGGCACTGCGGCTTCCCTCCGGAAATCTTCTTCCTCTGCCCTCCTCGTGGTATCATGGAATGGCGGCGGCCTACCTCGGCTTTCTGCCGCAGGACTTTTATTCCACCGATTATTTTTCACTCCTGCCGTGGATCTTTCTGTTCTGGACCGGGTTGTATGTCGGCCTTCTGATGAAAAGAGCAGGAAGGTGGAAGGAGCGGCTTCTGGGCGCGGATGCGGCGCCTTTGTCGCTCATAGGACAGCACTCGCTGATGATCTATCTGCTGCATCAGCCGATTCTGTACATGGCGGTGGTACTTTTTATCCAGTATCGGTAATTGCCGGATTTTCAGAGGAAAAATGAGTAAACCAAATCAATTGCAAACCATATTGTCTGTTGCGGCCTGCAAGACCACGAGGGCGGTTCTGCGCCTTACGGGGAGAGGAGGCACTGCTCTGCCCGGAAAGGCGGCGCGCCTGTTTGCGGGAAATGTCCTGGAGGCAGTCAGTGAGGGAATGGAGATCATTGTAGTGACGGGAACGAATGGGAAAACGACCACGTCCCGCATGCTGGAGCACGCCCTTACGTCGGGGGGACATCCCTGTCTTGCCAACAAGTCCGGAGCCAACCTTCTCTCCGGTGTGACGGCAGAGCTGGCCTGCAATGCGGACTGGCTGGGCAGACCGAAGACCCATTATGCTGTCATCGAATGCGATGAAGGCGCATTGAAGCAGGTGGTTCCCCTGATCCATCCGAAGGTAATCGTGGCAACCAATCTGTTCCGGGATCAGCTGGACCGCTACGGAGAGGTGATGCACACGGCAGAACAGCTTCGAATGGGAATTGAAAAGGTTCCGGAGACAACGCTGTGTCTGAACGCGGATGATTCTCTGGTGGCCTCTCTTGCGGAGAATGTCCCCAACAAGGTGGTGTGGTACGGTCTGGATCTGCCTGTGGGAGAGCAGAAGGACGCCGCAATATCGGACGCCAAATACTGCATTCACTGCGGCACCCCTTACCAATATCACTATCACACCTATGCCCATCTGGGCGGCTTCTACTGTCCGAAGTGCGGATATCAGCGGCAGGAGACCTCGGTTGGCGTCACAAAGATTCATAAGATCGCCTCAGACGGCAGCAGGATCACGGTGCGGCTGACAGACGGAAAAGGGAGCACGCAGCACGAGGTTCATGTCGGACTGCCGGCGGTATACAACATCTACAACGCTGCAGCAGCCATCTGTGCCTATACGGCCTTCGGACTTCCGAGGGAGGAGATTCTGACGGCACTGTCAAATGTGCATTCGAGCTTCGGAAGGATGGAAACCTTTGAGCTGTCCGGGAATCGTCTGCAGATGATTCTGGTCAAGAATCCGGCCGGCTGCAATCAGGCACTGGCTTATGTGGGCAGTCTGGAGCAGGATTACCGTCTGGTTCTGTGCCTCAATGATAGGATGGCGGACGGCCATGATATCTCGTGGATCTGGGATGCGGATTATGAACAGATTGCAGAGAATCCTCATCTTAAGAACATCTTCGTGTCCGGAGACCGGGCAGAGGATCTGCAGCTGCGGCTGAAATATGCAGGCTGCAGGGAGGAGCAGATTACACTCTGCAAGGACAACCATCAGCTGGTGGACAGAATGAAGGAAGGCAATCTGCCCTGTTTCATTCTCCCGAATTACACCTCCATGCTGGCACTGCGCAAGCTGCTTTCGGATGCCACCGGGGGCACGGATTTCTGGAAGGGATAATGAGTTGAGTATGGAACTGCGAATCTGTCACCTCTATCCGGAGGTTTTGAATCTGTACGGCGATCGGGGCAACATCCGCTGCCTGCAGAAGCGTCTTTCCTGGCGCGGCATTGACTGCACCGTGGATGAAGTCGGCATCGGTGATAAGAGGCCCCTTCGGGACTACGACCTGTTCTTTGTCGGCGGCGGACAGGATTTCGAGCAGGAGGTTCTCCTGGGAGATCTGAAGGCCGGGAAAGGGGAGGAGCTTCGGGCTGCCGTGGAGGACGGCAGGACCTTCCTGTGCATCTGCGGCGGATATCAGATGATGGGTCATTACTATCAGACCTACGACGGTGTGAAATGTGAGTTCCTTGGCGCGGTGGATTTTTATACCGAAGGCTCGAAGGAACGCATGATCGACAACTATGCCTTTGAACTGGGAGCAGAATCAGGGGGCAGCACGGTCGTGGGATTTGAAAACCACAGCGGCAAAACCTACCTGGGCTCCGGCGTATCTCCTCTTGGAAAGGTTTTGAAGGGATACGGCAACAACGGAGAGGACGGAACCGAGGGGGTGCGCTACCGCAATGTGTTCGGAACCTATTCCCATGGACCGGTTCTGCCGAAGAACCCGGAGTTCGCGGATTGTCTCCTGCAGACGGCACTGAATCGCCGCTACGGGACGGGGACGGCAGCACTGGAACCTCTGGAGGACCGGTTTGAAAAGCTGGCGCACGAGAGTGTGCTCGCCGGAGTTCTGGAGGGAAAG
>CAVAJA010000154.1:0-5206 GCA_963588615.1 Lachnospiraceae bacterium
GTTATATACCCAGCTTCCCACCGTGGTGATCTCCTTTGAGCAGATGTCAAAGTGAGGATTGATGGTTGCATCTCCGCCGTTGATGAAGAATCCCAGCTCGCACAGCCCGCCGCCGTTACGAATGAACTTATAGATATTGGAATGTCCTGCCGGAGATCCGGTGCACTGGAAAGCAAAATCTGCAAGGTGACCGCCGAAGGCCTCCTTCACGCCCTCTGCCAGCTTCTCAATACCGTCGTAGTTCTTGAAGTTGACATGTGCCGAAGCACCCAGTCTGTGAGAGAATTCCATTCTCTTCTCATTGCCGTCCACGGTTACGATGTTCTGAACGCCCATGGTCTTGAGCACTGCCACGCAGATTAAGCCGATAGGTCCGCAGCCCTGAACAACAACGCGGCTGTTGAATTTCAGGATTCCGGTTGTTTTCGCTCTCTCTACCGCATGTACCAGAACCGCGCAGGGCTCGATCAGGATTCTGGAATCCAGATCCAGATCCGATACATTGAAGAACGTGGATCCCAGACCGCCGCGAATCAGGATGTAATCTGCAAACCAGCCGTTTGCATGAACATCATCATCCGGGAGAAGTCCATATACGTCAGCGCCGCCGACATTCTTCTTATTCAGATCGAACATGGTGATTTCCGGGTCGTCCTTGAAGATCATGCAGGTTACGATCTTATCGCCCAGCTTCACAGGCTTTCCTGCGCTGTCCACCTTTACGTTCTTTCCCATCTTCACGATCTCACCGGTTCCCTCGTGTCCGAGTGCGACCGGGATCAGATTGAAGGGGTCCCTCTTATATTCGTGAGAATCTGTTCCGCAGATTCCGCAGCCCTCTACCTTCACCAGGAGATCGTCATCTCCCACCTCGGGCATCGGGAACTCCTTCACTTCCATCTTCCCGAGCTCCGTGAGCATTCCGACGCGCACCTTGCTCGGGATGGAGCCGCTGCTGTGTGAAGCCGAAGAGACTGCAGGTCCGGAAATACTGTCCAGTACCTGTCTTACGACTGCTTCCACCTGAGCCGCATTCATTTCCATTTTAACATTTCCTCCTTCTGCTTGCTGCTTTTCCGATACCGCTGTTATCGGATGCACAGACTGTCCGACATCGTGCAGCGCCTCCGCTTGGTAAAGGTAGCGGCGCTGGTCAGGCCCTCACCCGTCCGGGATGCAATGGTAAAGGTCGGGAATCCTTCTCCGCCAAAGCCCAGAGCTGCATAGCTGGGTCCGTTCTTAACCAGAATTGCCGTGTCGATTGCTCTTGCATACTGGGTGATGCGATCCACATTCTTGGAATGAATGTGTGCGCTGTGGCGATTGCCGTGCTCGAGCCAAACCGCCTGCTCCACCGCATCGTCAAAGTTCTTAGCTCTCACAACGCCCAGAATCGGCATCATCAGCTCTGTTGTGATGAGCGGATGCTCCTTGGGACCTTCAAAAGTGATGCAGCGAATGTTGTCCGGAACCTGAACTCCCACCATGGCCAGAAGTGCCTTTGCACTGCGGCCCACGCACTTGCGGTTCAGGCGTCCTTTTGCATCCATCACGGTGTGTACCAGCTTATCCTGAATTTCAGGAGATGCCAGGTAGCATCCCTGCTCTTCCACCATGTACTTCATCAGCTGATCGCAGATCGAATCCACCGCAACAACCTCTTTCTCTGCAATGCAGGGAAGATTGTTGTCGAACGTGCATCCGTTCACGATGTCCTGTGCTGCCTTCCGGATATCCGCCGTCTCATCGACAAGTGCGGGAGGATTTCCTGCTCCGGCGCCGATGCCGCGCTTTCCGCTGGAAAGGACCGCCGTCACAACGCCCGGGCCGCCGGTTGCAACCAGAAGCGGAACATCGGGGTGCTTCATCATCACGGCACTGGTATCCAGCGTAGGTTTCTCAACCGTGCAGCAGATGTTGTCCGGTCCTCCTGCCGCAAGAGATGCCTCATTGAGCAGGTTGATCGCATAAATGGAGGTCTTGATTGCCTGCGGGTGGGGATTGAACACCACCGTATTGCCCCCTGCCAGCATTCCCATGGTGTTGCACAGAACGGTTTCCGAAGGGTTGGTGCAGGGAGTAATCGCACCGATGACTCCGAAGGGTCCCATCTCCACCAGCGTCAGTCCTCTGTCTCCGGACCACGCCTGCGTTTTGATGTCCTCTGTTCCGGGAGTCTTCTCCGCCACGAGAAGATGCTTGAGAATCTTGTCTCCCACATTTCCCATGCCGGTCTCTTCCACGCCCATGCGTGCCAGCGTCTCGGCATTTTCCTTGATCTTGGTACGGATGATGGAGATGATCTTCTCCCTCTGATCCATACTCATCACTCTTACAATTTTCTGTGCCTCTTTCGCCTTTGCGATGGCGGTATCCATGTCCTTGAAGACACCGTGCATTCCGCTGACATTGCTGCCGAGCTGCATCTTTGCCATCACCGCATTGACGATGTTGGTGATCTGTTTATCTGTCATTTCCAAGGTATCACATCCTTTTTATGTCTGTCTTACTTCATCTCTGCAATGACTTTTTTCACGATCTCGGCGATGGCTGCTGCATCCACATCCGAAGACTTCTCCGATGCAGAGGTGTCCTTCCCGACGAAATCATACTGATATCCAGGGAACTGCCTGTAATCCTCAGAGCCGCAGCTGCCGCAGTTGTGGCAGTTCTTGCCATCCTTGTTCAGGCACAGGTTTGCAGGGTGCTTGCCCGGCATACCGAACTTGCGGCGAATGGCGTACAGCTTCTCAATGTTCTTCTCATCAAATTCCTTGGGGCCGCCCAGCATCTTGGACTTGTAGAGCAGCTCTGCATAGAACTCAAGGCTTTCCATCTTCATGTATGCCGCATTCAGATCCGTGCTCCATGTCAGTGCTCCGTGATTCTCCAGAAGAACAGCGTCAAAGTAAGGAAGATATTTTTCCAGATTGTCCGGAATTTCCATTGTGGAGGGAGTGCCGTACTCTGCGATCGGAACACATCCAAGAGCGATGACTGCCTCCGGCATGATGGGCTGTGTCAGCGGGATTCCGGCAATTGCAAAAGCAGTACCATACATGGGATGTGCATGTACAACAGAGCCGACATCCGGTCTCTTCTGGTACACGCGCATGTGCATTTTAATCTCAGAAGAGGGCTTAAAGCCTTTGTTGGCCTGCAGAACGTTTCCGTTTTCATCAACCTTGCAGATGAATTCAGGAGTCATAAAGCCCTTGGATACACCGGTAGGTGTGCACAGGAACTCGTGATCGTTCAGCTTAACGGAAATGTTGCCGTCATTGGCTGCAACCATGTTTCTGTCGTAGATTCGCTTTCCGATATCGCAAATCTGCTTTTTAATCTCCATCTCGTTTACCATGAAAAGAATCCTCCTTCATATTATGAATCATGCTCTATCTGTATCTGCTTTTGAATGGAAGCCAAGCAGCTACTTTCCGTTCATCTCATCCTGCGCCAGGTAATCCAGAATGTCCTTGACGCCGACACCCGCCTTGGAATTGACGTGAAAGATCCTCGATACTCCCGCAAGCTTCAGCCAGCGATCCGCCATCGGAACGTTGGCATCCGGCAGATCGATCTTCGTCACAATCCCGATGACCTCGCGGTTGGCCTGTGATGCGCATCCCGGCGGGAACAGGCTGTACGGCTCTGTCGCCGAGCACAGCAGTCCTACCAGATCCGCCTCATAGGTGTACAGGGCAAGTGCCTTGGACAGCCTGTGACTTTGGGAATACTCTCCCGGCGTATCGATCACCATTTCCCCGTGCTTTACGTACTGGGTCTTGTCGTAATGAATTTCCTCTCCTCGAAGCGCCTGGGTCAGGGTTGTCTTCCCGGCCTCGCTTCGTCCCATCAGCACCATTTTTCTCATGTCTTGGTAATCTCACACACTTGATAGCCGAGCTTTTCTGTCACATAGTCCAGAATCGCCTGCATCGAAGCCTCCACCTCACTGACCGTTCCGGTCACAATAAGGGATCCGCTGAATCTGTCTACGAAGCCCAGCTTGATTCCGCTGGATTTCATTGCAATATCCGCCATGATGATGGCCGTCTCAGAAGGAGTTACCGTCGAAATACCAATGGCCGCCTTCTCGTAGTCCAACTTCGGGTCCAGACCGAGCTTCTCATATAAAACTCGGTCCGGGCTGGCTATGATGTGTGCCAGCGTAATCTGTTTGCCGGGGACCATTTCCTGAATGATTCTGGTTTTTTCACCAAACTGACCGTAATAATTCTCTGCCATGTTTCCCTCGCTCTGCTCGTCTTCATGCTGCAGTTTTCTTACTGCTCTCCGTTCTCACGCATCGGTCTGCAGCAGACTATCCTCCGATGCGGCAATCCAGTCCCGTATTGTTCTCCACGACCTTTTTGAGCATCTCCATGTGCTCCTTGTCCGGCGGAAGAATATCCGGCAAGGTATATGTGCGTCCCAGGCGGTCGTATTTGTCCGAACCAAGCCTGTGATACGGCAGCAGATGGATGCGCTCCACGCCCGGAAGCTTGTCCGCAAAGACCGCAATGGACCGAATCTCCTCCGGCGTGTCGTTGAAGGTCGGGATCACCGGAACACGAATCACAAGTCTTGTCTGCCCGGATTCTGCAATCTTTCTCGCATTCTCCAGCATCAGCTCATTGGACCGCCCCGTGAACTCCTTATGTTTCTCCGGATTGGTATGCTTGATATCCATGAGGTAGGTGTCCAGATCCGGAAGAATAGCTTCAATTACCTCGTAGGCCGCACACCCCATGCTCTCCATCGCCGTGGTCATTCCTTTTTTCTTAGCAGCCTTCAGCAGAGCCCCTGCAAATTTCGGCTGACATAAGCTCTCGCCGCCTGAAAGTGTCAGTCCTCCGCCGCTTCGCCGGTAAAACGGAAGATCCCGTTCCACCTCCTCCATGACCTCCTCCACCGTGACATCCCGTCCGGTAGTCTTTTTCCTGCCGTCGACCATCATGGTTTCGATGTCAAAATTCTGCGACTCCGGATTACAGCACCATCGGCACCGCAGGACGCACCCTTTCAGGAAAACGATGGTTCGAATTCCCGGTCCGTCATGAATCGAATATCTCTGGATATCAAAGATCCGTCCCGTCGTATGCAGGATGTCCGTCCAATCTTCTCTCATCTTCCTATTTCTCCTGGAACGCCGTCTGTAAATTCTCAGACAGTCGGTCGGCCTGCTCTCTTAAAATCCCTGCTC
>CAVAJA010000155.1:0-15669 GCA_963588615.1 Lachnospiraceae bacterium
CACACGTAGAACGCGGTCAACTCATCATGGAGGCCGACCTCCACGCCATCCGGCGCGCCGGACTGTCCGCAACCGTCGTTGTCGCCGTACTCAGAAGCTGATGCGCACTGCACTTTTCTCATAAAATTCAGGCAGCCGATCAGGACATCGGCTGCCAGGCAAATTTTCTCTCCAGAAATCTCTGCAGAATCGACAAAATCGTATTGAGGGCCAGATAGATCAGTGCCACTTCACAGTAAAGTGCAAAAGGTTCAAAGGTACGGGCGGCAATCTGCTGAGCCGCCTTGAACATTTCCACCACGGTTATGCTGGCTGCCAGGGCACTGTCCTTGGTCAGTCCGATCAGCGCGCCGAACAACGTGGGACACGCCACCCGAACGGCCTGCGGCAGCACGATGCGCCGCATCACCTGTGCAGAACTCAATCCGATCATATATCCCGCCTCAATCTGTCCCTCCGGCACGGAAAGAATCGCCGCGCGGAGCGTTTCCGATATATAGGCCGCATAATTCAGTGAAAATGCTGCGACCGCCGCCGGAAATGCCTTCAGTACAATTCCAAGAGAAGGCAGGCCAAAGAAAACCAGATACAGCTGCACGATCAGCGGTGTGCCGCGGAAAACCCACACATACACCCTCGCCAGCTGTCTCAGAACCGGGATCCGCTGCACCTGCACCAGAGCCAGCACCATCGCGATCACAAGACTCAGCACGTAGATACAGACCGTCAGCGGTATCGTGACTTTTATGCAATAGCCCAACAGCTGCGGCAGCGACGCCGTCAGAATTCCCCACAATCGTTCACTCATACCCGAATTCCCTCACTGTACCCCGGCGGAGCTCGTGTAATCGCCGCCCAGACATTCCTGTGAAATTGCTTCCAGTGTTCCATCCTCCCGCAGTTCGCGCAGGGCTTCGTTGATGGCATCCCTCAGCTCTGTTTCTCCCTTGCGGACAGGAATGGCAATGATATCCTCGGAATCCGGAATGACAAAGGCATCCCGAAGCTTTGTCCGCGCTTCCGGCTGCTCCGTATAATAAGCGTTGAGAATCGGGAGATTCACCCCCATAAAATCAGCACGTCCGGTCAGCAGCATTTCAATTCCCTCACTGCTGGTTTCAACGGCGGCGACCGATGCCCCGTGCGACTCATACCAGGAAACATAGTCATTGGTACTGCTGGTAGCGACAATTTTCCCATTCAGATCCTCCAAAGAACGGATGCTGTCGTCATCTGACCGCACAATAACATGACGGTCCATATAGCAGTAGGGCTCCGAAAAATCATATTTTTCAGAGCGTTCTTCGGTAACACTGACGCTGTTGATGACCGTGTCAAACCGGCCGGAATCCACCCCGATGAGAAGGGCATCCCACGAAGCCTCTGCAAATTCAGCCTCCACGCCGAGCTTCTCTGCCAGTGCCCTTCCGACCTCTGCATCCATCCCGGTCAGATTCCCGTTTTCATCATGGTAGGAGAACGGCGGATATGTCCCCTCAATGCCGATCACCAACCGCCCTGCTTCCTTTATCGCAGCCAGCTGTCCGGCATCCGCAGAACTCCCGGCAGAGCTCGACGAGCTGCACCCGCTCAAGGCAGTCAGACTCAATCCTGCAGCCAGTAAAATCGCTGTCATCTTTTCCATAGAATATTTACATTCCTCCTGCATCTTGCATTCATAGTACCATTTTTATCCGCCGGTGCGCCAGGCTGCGCCCAGAATCAATACATGGCTCACGATTCGGCATACTAAAAAAGACTGCTCCCCACTCATTTTCTTGGTTTGCAGTCCTCTTTTAAGCAGCAATATTATTCCGATATTTTCCGCTGCTCTAATTTTCGCTGTAATCAGGAGTAATCACAATCTCGCCGTTCTTGATCTGTTCCACAACATCATTTACCTTCTCGGCTACATCATCAGGAACCTTGTCACTGAAGGGTGCCATGCTGACAACACCATCATGAAGTCCGGGGAATGTCTGACCACCGTAATTTCCTTCTTTGATCAGATCGATCTGAGAAGAAATCATCTGCGGAATGTCTACCATCATAGATGTCAGGCACAGGCCATCTTCCACAAGGCTGGACTGATCACTGGTATAGCCGAGGCAGTAAACGCCGTTCTCACTGCAGGCTTCCAGCACTCCCAGTCCTGTGTGGTCACAGGTCTGCAGAATAACGTCCACGCCGTCCTCCATCATTGCGATGGCGGTTTCTTTTCCCAGTGCGGAATCATCGAAGGTACCCGTGATAACCGTCTTTACCTCTACATCTTCCGAAACACTTGCCACGCCGTCAATAAACGCATTCTTATCAGACTGCTGTGTTGTATTGTTGCCGCCGCCTACATATCCGACCTTGCCGCTCTCTGTCATAAGAGCTGCCACAACACCGCAGACATATGCTCCTTCGCACTCACGATAATCCGCAAACATGATGTTTGCAGGCAGATCTTCTTCTGCAATATCCTCCGGTGCATTGCCTGTGATAAAGAAATTTACATTCGGATAGTCCTCTGCCACGCGGCAGCATGCATCGCCGTACTGTGCTCCATGACCAATGACAAAATCATATCCTTCTTCGCAATAGCTGCGGAAAACAGCTTCCATATCATTAGAATCTACATTCTCCGTATATGCCGTCTCATAGCCCATTGCCTCGATCTGCTGCAGACCTTCATAAGCGGTCTGATTCCATGACTCATCCGTGATCGATCCGGGCAGCAGGACTGCAATCTTGGACACCGTGCTGCGCTCGCCTGTCGTCTCCTCCGCAGTATCCTCGGATGCTGCACTTTCTTCTGCGGATGTGTCTTCCGCAGAATCTGCTCCGCTGCATGCCGTCAACATACTCAAGGACATGACCGCTGCCAGAACAATTGACAATACCTTCTTTTTCATAATTTTCTCCTCCACTGTTGCTGTGTCTACTTCAGCGCTTTTCTTTATCAAAAGGAACTCCGAGTTCCTTGGGCGCTCTGATGTTGCGTCCTCCGATCGCCAATGCCAGGATCGTGACCAGATACGGAAGCGCCACGAAGATCTGATACGGAAGGGAAGAACCTTGCACCTGCAGGCGAATTTGCAGTGCCTGAATGGAGCCAAAACCGAACGATGCTGCCACTGTAATCAAAGGATTCCAGTGCGAAAGAATTACGATTGCCAAACAGATGAAGCCTCTCCCTGCAGAGATTGACTCTGTAAAGGTTCCTACAGAGCCAAGTGTCAAGGAGGCGCCGGCGATACCTGCCATGAAACCGCAAAACATATAAAGCAAAATCCTGTAGTTATACACTCGAATTCCGGAAGCCTGCGCTGCCTTCGGATTTTCTCCCACCGCAAAGATCTGCAGCCCCAATTTTGTCTTCTGCATGACCACAAACACCGCTGCGGCCAGGATCACCGACAGATAAAACAGGATATTCTGAGCAAAGAAGATTTCTCCCACGACAGGAATTTTTGACAATCCAGGAATCGCAATCGTCGGAAACGTATCAATCGTTATGTTTGCATTGGATGTTCCAAAAATCATTCGATTCAGGAAATTCGTAAATCCTACTGCCAGAATATTGAACATGATGCCGATAATGGATTGATCCTGACGCAGCAGAACGGACCACACCGCAACAATCACGCTGCTGATCATTCCGGCTAAAGCTCCGGCAAGAACACCGACCCAAAGACTCCCCGTGTTCAACGCTGCAAGATAAGAGAAAAAAGCCCCGAAGAGCATTTCTCCCTCCAGCGAAATTCCCATAACGCCTGCACGTTCCGAGACCACATCTCCTACAGATCCATAAATCAGCGGAATACTTTGCCTGACTCCAGATGCCAGAAGAGCCGTAAGAAAGGAGCCCATCAATACACCGGATTCCATCAATGAACCTCCCTTCTTCTGCTGCGGGCTGCACCAAGTGCCATTCCCAACAGAATGAACAGAACGATCAGTGCCTCCAGAACGTTGGTAAAGGAAACAGGAATTCCTGTCTTCACCTGCATTGTCACCGATCCCGCTGAAATCAACGCCATAAAGAATGCCGCAATCACGATGCCGACAGGATGCAAACTTCCCAGCATTGCAACAACGATCCCGCTGAATCCGAAATCACCTGCTACACCTTCCATCAGACGCTGTGTATTGCCGCTGATCTGAATTGCCCCGGCCAGGCCGCAAAAAGCTCCGCTGATCAGCATTGCAAGAAAATAATATCTGCTCTTATTCGCACCGCTGTAATTCGCAGCCTTTTCGCTTCCGCCAAGCACACGAAGATGGTATCCAAATCTGGTTCGTCTGATCATAACGGCATACAGGACTGTGAGCACCAGCGCAATGACTACGCCCAGATTAATTCTGGATCCCTGATACAGCTTCGGCAAAGCTGCCGCAATTTTAGCCGATTGCGGCTCCGCACCACTTCGGAGAGGATAGAACACCAGGTAGCTGATGAACTGCTCTGCAATGTAGTTCAGCATCAGCGTTACTACGATTTCACTTGCATGGAATTTCACACGGAAAAAACCCGCAATTGCGGCCCAGGCAGCCCCAAAAATCGTCCCCAGCAAGATTCCGACCGGTAATGACCATGTTCCCAGAACATCGCCGATCGGAGAAACGCCGATCAATGTCATTCCAAGAGCGCCAAGCAGAATCTGGCCTTCTCCCCCAAGATTGCTCAGCTTCGCATGAAACGTATACGATACCCCCAATCCGACCAGCAAAAGCGGTGTAAAATACATTGCCACCTCTCCGATGGATGTAATCGACAGCATCGGCCGAATCAACATATAGTAATACGCTTCCAACGGATTGGCTCCGCCTGCAAGAATCAGAACAGATCCTACCAGCATTGCCCCCAGCACGCTCAGCAGCAGAATCAGAATTTTTCTCAGCCATCCCATCTGATGGTATTGCTTCACATTTTCTTCTAAGGACACGCAGCTTATCTTTTTCATACGTCTCCTCCCATCATCAGCCCAATCACCTCCTGCGGATCTGCATCTTCCGGTTTCACTTCTCCAATCACAATTCCCCGGTACAATACAGCAATGCGATCCGAGACCGCGAACAGTTCCTCTAAGTCACCTGAGAACAGCACAACACCGGTTCCTTTATCTTTCGCACTTATGATCTGCTGTCTCACAGCCCACGCTGCTTTTATATCCAGTCCCCGCGTAGGATAGGAACAGATCAGCACCTTGGGATTATTTTCAAGCTCCCGTGCCAAAATAAATTTTTGAAGATTTCCGCCGGACAGATTTGCCGTCCTCTCCTTACAGCCGGATGCACGTACGTCAAACGTTTCCATTGCCTCCGCAGTCTGTCTTTGGACCGCCATGACATCCGTCAAACCATGCTTTTGGGGATAATTCGGATTTCGCAGCATCCAGTTCTCATACAAAGGAAAATCCGGAACCGTTCCAACCAGGTTCCGATCCGCCGGAACATATCCAACGCCCGCCTCGATAAAGTCGGCAGAGGTTACGCTCATCCGTTTTCCATTTATCTCAATTGCACCTTCTGAAATCGTCCGTACTCCCGCCAGAACTTCAGCAAGCTCGCTCTGCCCGTTTCCTTCTACCCCGGCAACGCCGACAATCTCCCCCTGATGCACGACGAGGTTTACTCCGTTCAAGGTTTGAACACCTCTTTCATCCGATGCCTTTACCGACGAACAATGCAGGGCAACCTCTTTGAGCGGGCTCTTTTTCTCCCGCGTTTTCATGTCAGGCAGATCGTCCCCCGACATCATTCGAACGATCTGATCTTTATCGGCATTTTGAGTCTTGGCTTCTCCTGTAACTTTTCCGTGTGAAAGAATATTGATTCTGTCGCTGATTCGAAGAACTTCATCCAGCTTGTGACTGATAAATATAACGCCCTTGCCCTGCTGCGTCATATGCCGAATGATCTGGAACAAGGCCTCGCACTCCTGCGGCAGCAGTACAGCAGTCGGCTCATCCAGAATCAAAATATCTGCCCCGGTATACAGCATTTTCAAAATTTCAATTTTCTGCTGCATGCTGATGCTGAGCTGCTCCACCGGGCAATTCAGATCCAGATCCATCCCGTAACTGTTCTTCAAATTTTCCAGCGAATCATGAATTTTCTGTCGATGAAACAGTGAAAAGGGGCCTTCATTGCTGATCAGCGCTACATTTTCCACGGCACTCATCCGCTCCACCAGCATAAAATGCTGATGAACCATTCCGATTCCATGAGCTAGTGCATCTTTGGGAGAAGTGATATGCACATCCTGTCCGTTTATTTTGATTTTTCCTGCATCCGGCTTATAGATGCCGTAAATGACATTCATCAAGGTTGACTTGCCGGCACCGTTTTCTCCCAGCAAAGCCAGCACTTCTCCTCTGTGCAGCACCAGATCAATCGAATCATTGGCTGCCATGCTGCCGAAAATTTTTGTAATACCCTGCAGTTCCAGAAGCGGCGTCTGCACCTCTTTGCTCATTTGCAATGAACCTCACACCACAATTCCTGTACCGGGGGAATCTGCTCGCGCATTCCCGGTGCCAATCTGCTCCAGATAATTCCCTTCTTGGGGCGCGGGAACTCATGACGGGTTTCGATGATTCTTGTCGGCGTTACAATATAGTCAATCGCTGTGTCATACTCCTCCACCGTGACAGGAACATCTGCGACCTGACAATCATGTCCTGCACCGATGATTACCGTACTGTCATCCGCAATTCCTTTTGAGGAGAGCATCGCCCATTCCAAATCAAAATATCCATGCCCTTTTCCAAAGCGAATTCCGCTGGGGGTGATTGCAGAGGCACCGGTTACCATCATATCGATATGTCCCACGGATTCTTTGAGCTGCGCCAAGGTCTGGTGTTTCCAATAGCGCGATACTCCGTCCAGCAGGGAAGCCACTTCCTCTTTTCCCTCCGGAATCTGTCCCGGCTTAATCAAAAAGAAGCCGCGTGTAATCCCATAGTTGGTCATGACTACGGTTTTCTTATCCCGAAATGCCTGTTCACGTAAGGTCTCCAGATTGTTATCCGGCGTGATAAAAATGGTCTCAGCATTTTTATACATATCTGTAGCTGTCAGAAGTGCGGTTCCCTTCTCACTTCCTTCATAGTCACAGATGAATTCTGAAAATTGCCAGCTGAACTTGGAATCCGGTCTGGCAACCTTCAGCAGCTCTTCCCAAATCCGAACACGCTCAGTCTTAGCATCAACTTTGTTTTCCATTGAGCCACACGTTCCTTTCGTTTTGTGATTTAACCATGCTGTTTCCGCTCAACATCATACATATTAATAGATTATTGAGTTATTTAAAAATGTTGGCGGCATTATATCATACAGGTTATGACAAAGGAATTTGCAAATCAACGAAACATCTGATTTGCAGCTTCTCTTTGCCGTTAATGTGCTGTCTTTGTACTGCTGATCATTTCGACAACAGCTTCTGTGGTCTGTTCCCATTGCTCTTCGGCGGAGATCGATGCGGTACCATCGCCTTTCTGCTCTCCATAGCAGCCAAACTGCGCGTGATTGCCGCCTTTAATTACCGTTTCTGCGGCATCCGCCGGCATAAGGCTTCTGCCTTCCTCAATTTTATCCAGATTCAGAACCTTATCTTCTGACCCGTATATCGTCAGTACACGTAAGTCACTTGCTGCAAGACTTTTGGTTGGGTATGCTGCCAGCAGGATCAATCCGTCCAGATCTGTACGGTCGGCATTCTCTGCCGCGTAAAGCGCGGCCATGGCTCCGCCCAGCGAATGACCGCCTAGGTACATATGCTCGTAACGGTATTCGCTCAATATGTCGTCTGCCTTGTTTATCCCGAAGATAGCCAAATTGCATGGCATTTTTATGATAAAAACATCCATGCCGTTCTCGGCGAGCTCATACATAAGCGGAACGTACGCGGTGTACTCGACCTTGGCTCCCGGGTAGAAGATGAGGGCGTTTTCATTTCCCGGTCCGTCCAAATATAAGCCGCTGTCAATGTCGTTAACGGACACCGTTCCGTCTTTCTCAAAATATTCGTTAACTTCTTCGGATGCTCTGTAATAATCATTACAGTACAGAAAGCAGCCGGCGCAGAGAATTCCTACCACCAAAACGGCAATAAGCGCAATTTTTTTCCCTGCATGCACATTACCCGTGTCTGTTGTCATACTTTCCTCCCATGTTGGATGCAGAACTTTTGCTCGACAATACACACCATTGTATTCCCCACCCGACAGGACATCCAGGCACTAAGATAAAATCACTCTGCAAAGTCATATCTCGTGTCATAGATTTTATCTATGGCTGGCAGCATTTTTCAAGTATTATGTATGTTTCACATCATGTTCTATACTGGCAGCAACACTCACCCGTTTCATTCAAGCCATGTACCGAGTCCTTTCCGCGAGTGCAGTACGAGAATGAGCGATAACGCAATGAAGAGTCAGTCAAAGGAGCATACAGACATGAGCAAGATGGCACCGTATCGATATGACATTGTAGGAAGTTTTCTCCGGACACCGGAGATTAAGGAGGCAAGGGCCGATTATGAGGCCGGCAAAATTACGGCCGACCAGCTTGAGAAGGCAGAGGATGCCAACATTGAGAAGCTGGTTGCAAGCGAA
Source organism: Lachnospiraceae bacterium (assembly GCA_963588615.1). Lineage (GTDB taxonomy): Bacteria > Bacillota > Clostridia > Lachnospirales > Lachnospiraceae > CAG-791. The sequence goes on from CAVAJA010000155.1 coordinate 8,607, forward strand.
AAGGCAGCCGGTCTGAAGGCTGTAACCGACGGAGAATACCGCCGTGCATTCTGGCATCTGGACTTTCTCTGGGGTCTTACCGGTGTTGCCAAGGTAAAGGCAGAGCACTTTTCTGTGGCATTCAAGGGATTCCAGCCGAAGGCAGAGACGCTCAAAATCGTGGACAAGATTGACTTTCCGGAAGATCATCCTTTTGTGAAACATTTTAAGTTCCTCAAGAAGGTCGCCGGCGATGCGGATGCCAAACAGTGCATTCCCTCCCCTTCCATGCTGCACCTGATCTGCTGTGTGCGTGAATCCAACTATCAGCCGATCGAAATCTACAAGGACAACGAGCAGCAGCTGTACGATGATATTGCCGCCGCTTATCAGAAGGCAGTAAAGACCTTCTATGCCGCAGGCTGCCGTTACCTGCAGCTCGACGATACTTCCTGGGGCGAATTCTGCTCCAAAGAGAAACGCGAGGCCTATGCCGCAAGGGGCCTTGATGTGGATGCCATTGCCAGAAAATATGTCGAAGTCATCAATAAGGTGATCGAGGCGAAGCCCGATGATATGACCATCACCATGCATATCTGCAGAGGAAATTTCCGTTCGACCTGGTCCTCCACCGGCGGATATGAGCCGGTCGCCGAAATTCTCTTCGGACACTGCAATGTGGACGGCTTCTTCCTTGAATATGACTCCGACAGAGCCGGCGGCTTCGAACCTCTCCGATACATCGGCAAACAGAAGGTTGTCCTCGGACTCATCACCTCCAAAACTCCCGAGCTCGAAGACAAGGAAGCCATCGAGAACAGAATCCGTGAGGCCTCCCAGTATGTCCCGCTGGATCAACTCTCCGTCAGCCCGCAGTGCGGCTTCGCCTCCACGGAAGAAGGCAATCTTCTCACCGAAGATCAGGAATGGGCTAAAATCCGGCTCGTGAAGGAAATCTCCGAAGAAGTCTGGGGAAAATAACCCCCGCATCAGCCTTTGCAGCCTGCAGAATTATGAAAAACGCCTCGCATCGGATCGCTCCCGGTGTGAGGCATTCTTATTCTCTCTTCTTATTTCATCACCCGTTCCAGATATTTCTCCGGCGCATTGAGGATCTTCAGCATAAAGTATCCGCCTGCTGTCAGCCGCAGCAGCAGATCTCCGAAGTAGCCGATCCATATTCCCGGAAGTCCCATCTGCAGATGGATGCCAAACAGCCAGGATAAAATCACATTCACCATGCCTGCAGCAACCATAATCAGGAAAGGGATTTTTACCTCTCCCACTCCCTTCAGTCCTACCACCAGAAGATTGACCGGCACCCGCAGAACTTCCAGCGCCAGCTGAATCCACAGCATGTGCTGCACCTGCCGGATCACGGTCTCCTCTGCGGTGAAGCACAAAAGGATCGGTCTGCTGAAGAGAATCAGAATCCCTCCGATCGCTGTAGTCAGAACAATCCCCCACAAAACGCCGTCCCTGTGGGTTCTTCGAAGTCCCTTGTAGTCCTTCTCTCCCAGCTGCTGCCCCGTCAGAGGAAAGACCGCTGTCCCCAGCGCGCTGTCGCAAATCACCATGTACCCGGCAAAAGTGGCGAGATATGCCTTTACCAGCAGCGTCTGCGTCCCCAGAGTTCCTACCATGGCGATAACCATTGCCTGCACAATCAGATAAAAGATGCCCTCCAGTCCGCCCAGTGTTCCGAACCGGAAAACCTTCTGCAGATAATACCTCCACTCTCCTCTGTGCAGCTTTCCGCAGCTGTTTTCCTTCCAGAACACGTGCCCAAGCCGCCAATGCAGATAAATCACGCCGCAGGCCTGCCCTATGATCCCCGCCATGGTATAAAAGAAAAGACATTGTGACGACGGCGGGATTCCATAGGCAATCAGCGCATTTACTCCCAGACACACCAGATAGACCATGAAATTCCCGACCATCACATCCTTCATTCGGCCAAAGCTGCGAAAGATGGCAACATACGTTGTAAGGAGCGACTGTATCGCAGAAAATCCAAAACTTGCCAGCAGATATTCTCTGCCCATGGCATACAGGGATGGGTCGATGTGCATCCATTTCATAAAACAGGGCACGCAGCCTACCGTGATAAGGCTCACAAAGGCGCTGCATACAAGGTTGGAATACAGCAGCGTCTTTATCAGCTTTCCGGACTCCCTGTTGCGTCCGGCCCCTACCATGGGCGCCAGCACCACACTACCGCCAACAGAAATAATGGTATACAGATTCACCACCAATGTGACAATCTGGGACAGGCTGCCTACCACTGCCACCGCATCTTGAGAATAGCGATTCAGCAGATAAGAGGATCCTGTGCTGATCAGTCCCGTCAGCAAAAGCTCCGCGACAATGGGACAGGTCATGGAAAAAAGTCTTTTCTGCGCCTTTTCTGTTCCTCCCATATTTCCCCCTGTGCACAAAACAGCCGTCCGGCCAGAGGCCTGACAGCTGTTCTGCTTTCCAAGTACATCGACTACTCTACGGTAATCCTATATTTTCCGGGCAGCAGCTGTGCACCGTGCGCAGACTGCAGCGCTTCCTGCACCGCCTCTGCTGCAGCACAATCCTCCCCCGTCACGATAATCCGTCCCTGCGTTCCTTTTAATACGGAATCATCCAGCAAAAACTGTGCCTTTGTATCAAAGGGAACAGCAACCGCAAATTCCCAGCCCTTTTCCGTGCGAGTCCAGCCGCTTTCAATCCGACCATATACCGATTGATAGAAGGCCCTTGCGTGGTCAAAGCGAGGATCCGGGTAAGGCTTCAGGGTGAATTTCTTAAAGCCTGCTGCCTTTTCATCCGGATTGATGCCGCACATAAAGCGATACATCCACTCTACTATGGATCCATAGGCGTAATGATTCAGGCTGTTCATGCCGGTGTCGCTGATGCTGCCGTCCGGCAATACCGAATTCCAGCGTTCCCAAATTGTGGTGGCTCCCATATTCACCTCATAGAGCCAGCTGGGGAAATCCTCATTCAGCAAAAGTGTATAGGCATACTCCGCCAGACCATTCTGCGTCAGAACCGGGCAAAGATACGGCGTTCCCACGAAGCCGGTGGTCAAATGGATCTTTTCCTCCTCCAGCTTCTTCTGCAGGGCCTGAATCAGGCGATCCTTTGCCTGGGGCGGCACGATGTCAAACTTCAATGCCACCACCATGGCGGTCTGCGTATCTATGGCAATCCGCCCGGTCTCGGTGAAATACTCTTTGCGCATAGCAGTGCGCACTTCCTCCGCCAAACGGGCATAATAAAGGGCATCCTCTCCCTTATTCAGAGCAGCCGCAGCCTTTGCCGTCAGCTCTGCCGAATACAGATAGTAGGCGCTGGCGATGAAACAGGGATCCGTCCCCCCAAGGCAGCTGCCCTTATGGAAGTTGTCCAGCGCCAGCCAGTCTGCAAAATGGAAGCCATAATTCCACAGACGGCTTCCACCGCATTTTTCCTCATCGATACGGTGAATATAATCCGTCCAAAGCTTCATATTCGGATATTCTTTCTCCAGAAGGACCTTATCTCCGTAAAACAGATAGCTCGTCCAGGGAATGACGGTTGCCGCATCTCCCCACGCACAGGAGCCTGCCGCCTTTTCCTTCTCCGATTCCTCTTTCTTTGGCGCCGCAGCTTCTGCATCCTGCTCTTCCTTCCCGGACACCGATGCCGCTCCCTTGTCTTCCTGCTCCTCTTCTTTTTTCTGCACATGGGAAATGCCGCTGCCGTTCTCTTCCTGCTTTGTGGCTAATCCCAGCTCCTCAGCTCTCCTGGGATCCAGAAGAATCGTATTGATCTGATCCAGGATATCCGGCACGACATGGGGAACCGCTCCGCCCAGCTGCTTCTGTTCTCCCAGCATGTCGTGGAGGAACTTTGCATAGAAGGCCGGCGTATACATATTAAAGCTGGCCGCAGCCGCAAATACCTGGGCATCCCCTGTCCACCCCATTCGTTCATCTCTCTGGGGGCAATCCGTAGGAACATCCACAAAATTGCCCTTCTGTCCCCACAGGGCATTCAGGAACAGACGATTGACCTTCTCGTTGGAGGTTTCGATCGTGCCGGTTCTTTCCATCTCGGAATGCAGAACCACTGCGGTAAAATCTGCACTCTCCAGATCCTGCACTCCCTCTACCTTCAGATACCGATAGCCATAGAAGGTAAAATAGGGTCTGACCTGTCTCTCCACACCGTCCGAAATATAGGTATATTCCTCCTTCGCGGTGCGCAGATTCTCATTGTAGAAAACATCCTTCTGCAAAATCTCACCGGCCTGCAGATGGATCTTTGCTCTCCTGGGTTCTTTGCACCGGAAGGTAAAGCTTCCGGTCAGCTCCTGTCCGAAGTCAATCACCGTCTCTCCCGCCGGTGTATGAATCACCTTCGCCGGCTTTAACCGCTCATGCGCAGTAAGGGGCAGGCTGTATCGGGGAGAGAGCTTCTCCGACCATGCCTGGATCGATGCATCCGCTTCCCGGGCCGGCTGCCAGCCTTCCGCATCCGCTGCCGTTCCTTCTGCAGCGTTTTCACCCTGTTTCTTCTCTACTCCGGGCAGCCTGCAGAATTCAGCCGACGCCAGATTGGCATCATAAACCTCTCCATCGTAGATGCTGCCGGAAAGAATCGGCGACGAATGGCACAGAAAGCTTTCATCCGATGAAACAGAGGTCCGGCTGCCATCCTCCCACGTGATTTCCAGCTCGCAAAGAAGTGCCTGCGTATCTCCATACAGTCTGTCCAGCCTGTCGATAAAGCCGAACCTTCCCTTGTACCAGCCGTTTCCAAGCATCACGCCCAGTTCGTTGCTCCCGCTCTGCAGCAGCTCGGTCACATCATAGCTCTGGAACTGCAGCCACTGATTGTAATCATTGTAAAACGGCGCCAGGAATTCCTCTCCTACCTTTCGACCATTGATATAGGCCTCGTACAGTCCCATTCCGCAGATATAAAGCCGGGCTCTCTCCACGGCCTTTCCCTCCGCCGGGATGTTCCATTCTTTTCTGAAAATACTGTGAATATCCTTGGAAAAGGGCGCCACGATCCACTTCCCGTGAATCTGTGCCGGTGCCGTTTCAAAGAAGGCCGGTGCGCTGACGCCGGTTTCTCCCGCATCATCCGTCACCTCTGCCTGCCAATAGTATCTCGTTCTTTCCTCCGGCTCAAAATCTGCCCGGAAGCAGGCGCTGTCGGCATCCTGACGCAGTCCGCTGTCCCAAAGCATCTGGCTCAATTCCGGATCCCTGAAGATCTTCACGCGCGCTGCTTCCGTTTTCTGTCCTTCTGCATTCTCTACCGTCCATGAAAAGCACAGCGGATGAATTTCATAGCCAATAGGATTCTCAAAATGGTTCGTACGAAGTCTTGTAATCTTCATTTACTTTTCCCCCTGAAGTTCAGATTTTCTTCTCCGTCAGCCCTTTACCGCACCTGCCGTCATTCCTTCCATGTAAAGTCTGGAGGTGAACATGAACAGCAGCAATACCGGAACGGTAGCAATCACATAGCCTGCAAACATGGGGCCGATCTGTCCGCCGCCATTGGACTGTGAGGACGCAAATACACGCACGGCCACGGTGATCACCTGTTTTTTGTTGGATTCAATAACCATCATAGGCCAGATAAAGTCATTGTAATAATCCACCATTTTCAGCACCGCTATGGTAGAAAGAATCGGCTTGATCAGCGGTACCGTAATAAAGCACAGGCATCGGACCTCCCCGCAGCCCTCCAGCTTGGCGGCCTCAAACAGATCCACCGGAAGAGCCTCTACGGAATTTCTGCTCAGGACAATGCCCAGCACCTGTCCGCCGGAGATCCAGGGAAGGATCAGCGCCCACCAGGTATTAAACAATCCATATTGCTGTACCAGAGCATAATTGGGTGCCAGATACAAAATACCCGGTATCATCATCAGGGCCATCAGCACGACATACAGGAAATTCTTGCCCGGAAAGTCCATTCTGGCAAATACATATCCCCCAACAGCCGAAAGAACCAGTGTCAATACCACTGCAATCAAAACCACCGCAACGGTGTTGTACATATTCTGTCCCAGCAGCTTCAATGCAGAGGAGTAATTCGCCCAGTTCAGTCTCTTCGGCAGTGCAAAGAAATTGTTGTAAACCTCTGCATTGGATTTAAAGGACAGCATGATCATCAGCAAAATAGGTATGAAGGAAAGTACAATCAGCAGTACGATGATCACGGTTATCATGCTCTGAAATCGGAATTCTGCACGTTTTTTACTCATTCTCTCATGCCTCCTTCTCTCTGGTCAGGCGCATATTCAGCAATGTGATGGCCATGGTAAAGGCAAACAGAACCACACCCAATGCGCAGGCATATCCGTAACGACCAAACTGTGCCACATTCAGATACAGCTCCAGGGCAGGCACGTACGTTGATGTACCGGGTCCGCCGCCGGTCATAATGTAGATGTTGTTGAAATCCTGCATAATACCAATGAGCGTCAGGGTAATCATAATGCTGATCTGAGGACGGATCATCGGCAGCTGTATCTTCCAGAAGATCTGGTGCCTGCTGGCCCCGTCTACCCGTGCAGATTCTTCGATATCTTTTCCGATATTGATAAATCCGCCGTAGTAAACCAGAAAGGCCATGGCTGAAATAAACGGAAATCCCATAAAGACAATGGCCCAGATTGCGGTATCGGCACTGCCAAGCCATACTCTCTGCAGATTACTCAGTCCCAAGGCCCCCAGCACCTCATTCAGAAGGCCGATATTGGGGTCATAAATTTTCTGCCAGGTCATTGCCATGACAACTCCCGGCACCACCACCGGAAGTACAAAGAGGAAACGATAGATGTATTTTTTCTTATCTCCCACGACCGCATAAACCAGCCATGCGGCCAGCAAGGGCATCGTCAGAGTCTTGAGAATGCCGGTTGCAATCAGGATGATCAGATTTTTCATGCCGATCAGGAAATAGCCTTCATGGAACATTCTGCGGAAGTTGTCCAGTCCCACAAAGTCCATCTTTGCAACGGTATTGTTCACCGTTGACCAGTTTGTAAACGCTCTCACAAAAGCAGTGAGAATTCCTCTGT
>CAVAJA010000156.1:0-4348 GCA_963588615.1 Lachnospiraceae bacterium
GCGGGAATCGAGTCGCCGGGACTCTCTGCAGGTCCTGCGATTGGCTTGACAGTATCTGACATGGTGGCCGGCATTCTGAAATTGGAGAAGAAAAAAGACTTCCGATCGACCAGAAAAGGCATCACAGATCCGAAGACCCTCTCGAAGGAGGAATATCAGGCACTGATTCAGAGGAAGCCGGCCTACGGAACCATGATCTGCCGGTGCGAGAGTGTGACAGAGGGAGAGATCATCGATGCGATCCATCGCATTCCCGGAGCAAGAAGCCTGGACGGTGTGAAGCGCAGAACCAGAGCCGGAATGGGACGCTGTCAGGCAGGCTTCTGCAGTCCGAAGGTGATGGAGATCCTGGCAAGAGAGCTGGGAGTTCCGCAGGAAGAGGTGACGAAGTCCGGAGCAGGATCTGAGCTGATTGTAGGGGGTAACAAGGACTGTTACATCGATGATTGGAAACCGATTCAGAGCTCAATGGAGTAACGCTTATCAAAGCGAGGGAGATTGGGATGATGACAGTGGATTTAGCAATTATCGGAGGCGGACCGGCAGGTATGGCGGCAGCCATCGAGGCGAGAAAAGCCGGCATTCAGGATATCCTGATTCTGGAAAGAGACAGTCAGCTGGGCGGCATTCTAAACCAGTGCATTCACAACGGCTTTGGCTTGCATACCTTTAAGGAGGAGCTGACCGGACCAGAATATGCGAGCCGTTATGCACAGCAGATAGAAGAGCTTGGAATTCCGTACAAGCTGAATACGATGGTGCTGGACATTGCGCCTGACCGCACCATCACGGCAGTAAATCGTGAAGACGGGCTTCTGACGATTCAGCCGAAGGCAATTGTTCTTGCAATGGGCTGTCGGGAGAGACCGCGCGGAGCACTGAATATTCCGGGAATGCGGCCAGCCGGTGTTTATACGGCAGGAACCGCCCAGAGGCTCGTTAACATCGAAGGCTATATGCCGGGAAGACAGGTTGTGATCCTGGGATCCGGGGACATCGGACTCATCATGGCAAGGCGTATGTCGCTGGAGGGCGCGAAGGTTCTGTGTGTGGCGGAGCTGATGCCGTATTCCGGCGGATTGAAGCGGAATATTGTGCAGTGTCTGGATGATTTTGGAATTCCGCTGAAGCTGAGTCATACGGTGGTGAACGTCGAAGGGGAGAAGCGGGTTACCGGAATCACCATTGCAAAGGTCGAAAATGGCAAGCCGGTCCCGGGAACAGAAGAGCACTATGACTGCGATACACTGCTTCTCTCCTGCGGCCTGCTGCCGGAGAACGAGTTGAGCCGCGGTGCCGGGGTGGAGATGTGTCCAGTGACCAATGGACCTAGCGTGGATGAATCCCTGCAGACCAGCATTCCGGGTGTCTTTGCAGCGGGCAATGTTCTGCACGTCCACGATCTGGTGGATTATGTATCGGAGGAGGCCGGGCTGGCTGGGAGAGAGGCAGCAAAATATATTCAGGAAAGCCAGAATGATCATGCGGCGGTGTCAGGAGAAAACAATGACCAAAACGGTCAAGACTCTTCTGAGGAGCCTTTGAGTGAAAATCACGGAGCCGCAGGAAGTGCAGAGAATGGAAAAACAGGAACGGAGATCAGCCAGAGGAATCGTGAGTGCTCGAAGATTGCAGTTCAGTGCGAGGGAGGCATCCGTTACTGCGTTCCGGAGTACATCCGTCCGTCGAAGGTCGGTGAGAGATTGACCCTGCGCATGCGTGTTGGGAATGTCTATCGAAGCAAGACGCTGGCGCTGTACGTAAATGGAGAAAGGGTATTCTCCAGAAAACGGCCGGTGATGGCTCCGGGAGAAATGGAGACGGTGGTACTGACAGGAGACAAGGCTGCTGCAGTGAAGTGTGCGGCTGAGGTCAGATTGACACTGGAGGAGGCATGACGATGGAGACAGTGGTAACGGAAGATAATATGCAAACAACCAGACACCTCACCTGTATCGGTTGTCCTCTGGGCTGTCAGATCACGGTGGAACTCGAAGGAAATGCCGTGGGAAGCGTTACAGGCAACACCTGCCCGAGAGGGGATGCCTATGCGAGAAAAGAGGTCACAGCTCCTGCCAGAATTGTCACTTCTACGGTGCGTGTAAAGAACGGAACGATTCCGATGGTCAGTGTGAAGACGGCAGGAGAAATTCCGAAGGGAAAGGTTTTTGACTGCGTGAAGGCACTGAAGGATGTGGAGGTCGCTGCACCGGTAAAGATCGGACAGGTTGTACTGACAGACGCAGCAGGCACCGGAGTGGATATCGTAGCCACGAAGGATGTGGGAATATTGTTTCTGCAAAATCAGCCGGAGAGATTGGGAGTATAGCTGTTGGTGTTGTGCCATTATCAGAAGATACCGAGCAAGATGTTTCTGATTTTCAAGGAATGAAGCCTCTGTAATTAAGCATATTTCTTGCTTTTTTACAGGGGCTTCTGCTATACCTTCTTAAGGGAACATATATCTGAAGGGGGAGAAGCAGTGGCGGATTACGAAAAAGCCAATATGGTTAAGGAGGATATTGTAGATGCTGGAAGTATTTTTTGTAATTTTGCTGTTGGTGATTTTGTTCAAGATTACAGGATGGGTTCTGCGTATCGTGGGAGGAATCCTGGGGGCGATCCTGGGGCTCATTGGATACCTGATTCTCGGTGTGCTGGCGATTACGGTGTTTAGGCTGGCGATCGTTGTTTTCCCGATCATTCTGGTCGTGGGAATTGCAGCGATTATCATTGCAGCGGCAGTGTGAACTGCTGACGACGGGGAAAAGTAAGGGAGAGAAGTGTTTGCCTGTAAAGAAACGTATGAAGATCAGACGATAAGATGGGAGCGATGAAAACATGACGACAGAAGAATATAAGGCAGCAGCCGATTTTTGGAAGACAAAAGAATGTAAGGGAATGCCGGTTGAAGAGCTGAAACCGGTTGTGGAGGAATTTCTCCGCAAGAGTGCAGTCTGCGCATTGGCGACCGGCACCGGTGACTATGTGCGCTGCACACCGCTGGAATACAGCTTCCACGATGAGAAGTTTTGGATTTTCACAGAGGGCGGCAAGAAATTCATTGGTCTTGAGAAAAACCAAAATGTCAGCCTGGCGATTTTTGAACAGAACCCGAATTTCGGGGAACTGAAAAGCGTGCAGGTCATGGGTGTTGCGGTACTCATTGAGCCAATGTCGGCGGAGTACATCGGCCATGCCGAATACAAGAAGATTCCGGCTGCAGCACTTCAGAAGCTGGTCGATCAGGGCCGGCCGATGCATTTGCTCTGCATTGCGCCGACGAAAATGGACATTCTGTTTTCGGAGTTCAAGAAGCAGGGCTATGACAGCAGGCAGGTGCTGGAATACCACACAGTATCATGAAAGCGAATGGGTAAAATCAAAGTAAGCGAAGACTGTGTCGGGAGTTTGTCCGCCAGCTGGACCGGGTGACGAAGGGAAAGGAGCAGCTCTTCGAGGAGCGTCCGGAGGAACTGTGGGTGATTGCCAGAAGAGAGGACCGGCTTCGCGCGCTGGCGGAATGGAACGACATTCCGCTTCGAAGGCGTTTTTGTATCACTATAGCCGGGCACTGCGCCGGGTTTGGTGTCGCCTATCGTACGAGCGGCACGGAAGATGTTGTCGTATGACCAATTGCTGGCCGTGTGGGAATGTGTCAGAAAGATGTAGAAATCATCGTACTCGCATGTGTGACAGTCTCTGCGGCCATGATTCCGATTCAGCTTTGGGAATTAGGGATGCCATTCCATTTAGCGTTCCTCCTGAATCCATTTCTGCAGTGCCGATTTTGCACCATCTACGTAGCTTCCGTGGATGGCAAGGCCTTTTCCGACAGCTGCGCCCTTTGCGGCATTTCGGATATCCCGCTCGGTGCCGGAGAGGCCGCTTCCTTCATGCGTGCAGAATGGATGAATTTTTTTACCGGTGAAGTCAAAGCTCTCGAGGAAGGTGTAGACTGCCATCGGCATGGTGCCGCAGTAATTCGGATAGCCCAGATAAATTTCATCGTACTGGTCAAGGGTTTCGGGCAAGGAAACGAGCGCCGGTCTTGCATCCTCCTGCTGATCCTTTCTCGCCTGAGCTACACATTCCCGGTAATCCGCAGAATACGGAACTTTCTGCTCGATCTTGAACAGGTCCGCGCCGGTCAGCTCTGCGAGCATGTTTGCGGCTTTCTCCGTGTTTCCCACCTTAACGGTCTTCATTGCACCGCCGAAATAGTTCTCATCCGCCCTGGAATAAAATGCAATTAATTTTGCCATAATCAGTTTTCTCCTTCTTTCTTTGTCCATGTCAATATGCCGGTCCGCATAGCCTCTTCATATCTCGATATCTTGTAAGAGAG
>CAVAJA010000157.1:0-4083 GCA_963588615.1 Lachnospiraceae bacterium
CCTTTCTGCCTACAATTCTTTCAAAATAAGGCTTGATTTTTTATTAGTAGGCTTTAGTCGCTGTTTTTCGTCGTTTCCGGCTTTTTATGCAAATTCGCTGTGATTTTTACAATCTCCGCATCTTTATCTGACAAAATGTGTTGCCACACGTGCTTCCTGATCCGGCAGACCGAATTCTTTTTTTCCAAGTTCAATGCTCTTGTCGAAATAGGTATCTATTCAGCACCCGCAGTTCAATTTCCCTTCGGAAATTCTGCTTCCATCTCAGCACGAGCGATATCCTCTGATGCTTTCATCGCTTCCAATGTCTTCTCCAGAAGCTCATCTATCCCCCCAGCTAAGCTGCTCAGCGCCCCTTCCGATCACTTCCCGAGAACATGTTCGCCGCCATACCAACACAGCGGTCCAGGTTTGCTCTTAATGTGTCCAGAAGATCCGTCACCACCTGTCGGTCCGCCTCTGTGGCATCTTTCGATTCTTGTGCAAGGAACAACGGATCTCGCATAATCTGTCTAACCAATGTCTTAAACCTCCAATCCAGTCATCACTTCAGCTACTTCGAATCATTTGTTCATCGTCTCCATTCTCATCTGAAATATGTTTGCGACGTCCCATCGGCGTGATCGGAATCTCTTCGTTAATCTTCCTCGTACTCATCCTCCCAGTCGTCATAGGCTTCGCTTCTCGACCGGTACTCAGATTTGTTGTCCTGGTAATAGCTCTCGGGATCTTCATCATAGTAGTCATCTCGGGTCTCATAGAGCTGCTTGTAATGCTTGTTGCAATACCCCCTCTTATAGCTCACGCCGTAGTTCTTGCATCCGGAATATTTGCATTTTTTAGCTGAAGATGATGTTGTTTTCCCGGATGAGGACGACGATGCTGATTCTGCAGAGACACTTGCTGAGCCTGACTTGTTGATACTTTTTTTCTCTGCCTGCTGTTCCCATTCCTCTCTTTGCTTCTCCACTTCTGCAAGCCTTTTTGCGATTTCCTCACTTTCCTTCCGAGACTCCTCCCAGGTCCTGGCCCCTCCGTGAGGGTCATCTGTCTTCCTCTTTGTAAATTTGGTATACAGATCGTCCGTATTTTCCCTGATCTGCAGCATATCAGCAGAGAGTGAAGTCCTTATCGAATTCCACACAGCCAGTTCTTTCGTAGAAAGGCCCTCCGGCTCAGCCGCGTAATCAACGACAATTTGGCAGAAATTCGAATCCACTCGACCGTAAGGATCCCCCTCTATGGGGATTGTTACATCCAATTCCCCCCACTCTTCCCAATCATCCAGTTGTTCCAGACAATCACTCGGATACTTATACATTGCAATATTGGCCGCCGGATACGTTCCACTGTCCGTCTCAAACTTCAGCTTCACCTGATAATTCTTCTCCCAGATCAGCGACTGTCCATTCTCTTCCCATCCACCATAGACCTCATTCACCGGCTCAATCTGAACAGACACATAGTCCAGCCATTCTGCAGGAACTTCCAGAGCATAGTACGGCGTCTCGATCCTGGCATACGCGGCATTTTTCGTCCGGTGGAAGGTTTTCTTTTCCTCATTCCGCCAGTACAAGGTATAACTCAGGATTGCAGCGGCCAGCAGCACACAGATACATATAAAAAGCTTTTCCCTGTTCTTTTTGGGTTCTTCCGTTTCCTCGCAATTGTTCTTTTCCAAGGCTCATCCCTACATCTTTCTGATGCATTCCCACACGGCCAGCAATTGGTCATACGGCAGCATCTTCCTTGCCGCTCGTACGATAGATGACACCACCCCCGGCGTTGATACCGGCAGGTTTCGGGCCGCATCCTTCAACGCCTGCCGCACCACCTTCTCGCGGGTTCCGGCAAGCGGATAGCTGTGAATCCCATGATTTTCATATGCGCCGTCCGCATTTGCAATTCCAATGAATTCCGTATCCTTGACCCAATACGGGCAAACCGCAGTAACAGAAATCTTCCGCGGCCGGAGTTCCACCCGCAGCGCCCGACTGTAGTGATACAAAAACGCCTTCGAAGCTGCATAGATATTCAGCTGCGAAAGCGGCATAAAAGCAGCAATGGAACAGATTTCCAGAATTTTCGCTCCTTCTTCCATATAAGGAAGGCAAATCTGCGTCACATCCACCGCCGCACGACAGTTCAGATCAATCATGCCGTCCAGATCCTCGAGCTTCATATTCTCGGTGGTTCCAATTCTGCCGTATCCTGCCGCATTGATCAGGATGCGCACACTAATCGGCTCCTGCCCAAGCTGATCCTGTAATAATTCAATGCTCTTCCGGTCTGTAAGATCATACGGCAGTATCCGAAGCGGGATATCGGTCCATTCCGCCAACGCACGAAGCCGGTCCTCTCTTCTGGCAATCACCCACAGTTCCTCCGGGCGCTCCTCGAAAAGCGGCTCTTTCCCCTTCGCTATCCGGTCCAACTGACGCACAAACTCTCGTCCCAGACCGCTGGAAGCCCCTGTGATTACTGCGATCTTCTTTCTCGTCTGCACATTAACTGCGTCTGTTATCATACCCCCTGATCTCTGCAATTTCCGCATCCATTTCCACCAGATCATGGCCATCCACCGGCTGAATCAAGACGGTAGAAGCACCAACATCTCCATAACTCAGTACCTGCATATCCGTCTCCTGCTCTGCAAGCCAGCACCGGTTTCTTCAGATACGCCTTCGCCTCATCCAGATCTTCTGCGGCATAGTTCTCCGCGATCTCGCTGTGTTCCTGGCCCTTGCGATAATATCTTAGATTCATCGAAGTCGTCCGGCTCCAGCTTCCCATCTCTGTCCCAACATTCCAGGAGCCGCCTTTCACGAACTCCATCAGGCAGTTCTCCACATATCTTCGGTTGCTCATAGATTCGATCAATGCGAAAATTACGCATCTCCTGCCGTTCATTGCAGAAGCCGCGCATGTAATAGTAATTCCCATCCCATATCAGCGTATAAGGGCTGACCGTATAGGGTTCGCCGTTGTTGGCGAGGCAGCGCTGTTTGTTGATATCGAAATCCGTATAGCAGAAAACAATCTTCCGCTTGGTATCGATAGCATCGTTGATGGCATCCACCAGGACCTTCAGCTCCGCCGTCGATAAGGTATGCTCCGCATCCGTGTGCCGGACCAAATGCTGATAGAGATATAAAAGTCTATGTTTTGTTCCGGATTCCATGAATTTGCTCCAAGGTCAGTTCTGCTCATTTCCAAATTTCCCATCGTTCATAACAGTATCGCGGCTCGCCAACGCATCACTTCTTACATACCGTGTTTTTCTTCCAGCTCCAATTTTCGTCAGTGTTCCGTCTGTTACCAGTTTCTTCAAAGATGCCTCCACGGATGAGCTTCCAAGGCTTGGACAGGACACCAACGCATTCTGTTTTGTGAATGTACCCACCTGATCCAATGCATACTTCTTCACAATATCGTAAGCTGTACTTTTAACTCCTGCTTTTCCTGTCAGGTTAACCCTGTTTTCAAATTCCCGATAACATGACAGGATGATTCCCAGCATATATTTAATAAATGGTTTCGGGTCATTTTCTCCATCATGCCATCCTGCATCAGACTGCGCCAGAGCATCGTAATAATCATCTTTTGTATCCGCAATCGCTTTTTCAATACTGATGTACTGTCCCACCATATATCCGCTTCTATAAAGCAGCAACAGCGTCAGAAGCCGGCTCATTCTTCCATTGCCATCATTAAATGGATGTATACATAAAAAATCCAGAATAAAACAGGGGATCAATATCAGCGGATCAATTTCTTCTTTGACCAGCGTATGATTATAGCTTTCACAGATTGAAGTGATCGCATCCGGCGTTTCATATGGTTCTAATGGCCGAAATAAAACAATCCTTTCCCCATCCGAAAGCATAGCGTCAATTTCGTTGGGCGTTGTCTTAAAGCAGCCGCCATAGGAAAGCGACGTGTACTTCAACAAATCCCGATGCATCTGCAAAATATAATTAGATCTCACCGGAATCATTTCATAGTTTTCATGGACAAGATTCAATACATTCCTATATCCTAATATTTCACTTTCTTCACGATTATGTGGCGTCGTCTTATCCT
>CAVAJA010000158.1:0-3289 GCA_963588615.1 Lachnospiraceae bacterium
CCATGATTGACAAGGCTCAGGCCGCCATGGCCGCAGGAACACCGATTGCTCTGGAGCTGATCAGCGGCTCCAACATGAACATGTCGCAGTCTCATTTTCATGAATACTATGAGCTGTTCTTTCTGGATTCCGGCACGCGGTATCATACCATCGACGACAAGGTTTTCCTCACGAACTCCGGTGATTTCATTCTGTTTCCGCCGCTCACCATGCACCATTCCTTCAGCAATCGGGACGTCTGCTACTCTCGTGTTGTGATTTATTTTCAGCCGGACATGATTGTCTCTGCGCAGCTGCGCGAAGCTTTTTCGGATCCATACCATATTTTTCGACCTTCTAAGGACGTGCTGCGCGGCCTTCGCCGCATGGTCTATGAAATGCTGAGCGAGCAGGAAACACCTGGGTCATTCCATTGGGAGGACATGAAATCTTTGCTCAACCTTATTCTCATTCAGGTAATGCGGGTTTCCAGAGTTGACAAATTTTCCGGCGGAAACCGCATCAATGAGGTGATCAGCTACATTCATGAGAATTATGCGTCCGAGATCACAGTTCCGCTTCTGGCAGACCGATTCGGTCTCAGCGAATCCTACCTGTGCCGGCAGTTCCGCAGGTATGCCAATCGAACCATTATCGAATATCTGCAGGGAACCAGAGTGATGAATGCGAAACGCCTCTTTATGGAGACGGATATGAATGTCACGCAGGTGGCAGCTCTGACAGGCTTCTCAAACCTGACACATTTCAACCGCGTCTTCCGTGCGGTGTCCGGAGAGTCACCGTCGGAATACCGCAGAAAGTGCAGGGAAGCTGCACTACATCGTTAACATTACCTTTTACACGCAAAAATCCCGGGCAGCGGTTGCATAAATGTGCAGACTCACTGCCCGGGATTTCATGACATTCATTTTAAGAAACTGCTTCCCCCTCGTTTGCTTCTTCCACCTGCAGTTTTTCCTGACCTGTGCCATCGGCGAATTCCACATGCAGCACAGCCTGCGGCCAGTTCAGCGAAATCAAAGCATGCTTTTCCCTTGCCGCTGCTTCTTCATGGAATATCTTCAGAAGCTCGCTCAGAATCTCCTTTGTCAGATAGCCGCCTCGCCAATGAAAGAGCAGTATCTTCCCCTTCTTCACCGCCTGTCGGCTTCTGTTTCTTACCTCGTCCAGTGTGGTCCATGAGACCTTCTTTTCCTTGTAGTAAAAATGGTCATTGTCAACACACGCAGGCACTTTCCATACAACAGACTCGTGATCCCGGAAGATTTGTTTGTCTGAGAGATTCACATAGTCATGCCGGAGCACACCGTTTTTAGAAAGCGTGTTGTCAAAGGTCGCGTCCAGATGATAGTACTTCCCATTTATTCGAATCATATTCCAGGCGTGCCGATACTTAATGCCCTTATCCGGATTATTTTCTGCCAGCACCACAACGCACCAGATTCCAAGGGCATCACACAAAACCTTTACCGCTTTCGCAATGCCTTCGCAAACCGCCACCCCATTGCCAAGCGCTCCGATGATTTCATGGGAATATTCTTTTTTCAGCTTGTCATAATGCACATTTTGACAAATGAAGTCATGGATAAAAAGCTCTTTTCCCGTTTCATCCAGCTTTTCCGCCTGCCTCGCCAGCTTCTTTATACGAGATTCCATCGCCTTCCGGTGCTCTTTTATCTTGTCCCTGGTAAAAAGATAATCCGGAATCAACTCTATGCAGGCAGAATTCTCGTAATAGCGATATTTGAATGTGACCGACCAGAAGATCCCCGGGTCATCCATCCGAATCATAAAATAGATATCCGAAATCTCCTTGCGTTCCAACCGCGGCACAGAAAATGAAGGTGCCATTTCCAAAAGCCCCTGCCGGATTGCGTGATATGCTTTCTGCTGATCCTTATTCAGCTGATCGTAATAATATCTTTCTGCTGTCATTGATTCATCACCCAGGTAAATGCCTTCACCGTCCGTTTTCTTTTTAGAAAGTATTTTCAGAATTATGTCTTAAATTGTGAATGTACAGATTATTTAGCTTTTCTCGCATATTTGATTGACATTTTGGTTCTGTATCGCTATTATAAAATCATCAAAAGAAAAGAGGTACAGTCCAATGAAAAAGTGATTGGATCACTCCAAAATTTAATAAAAGAAAGAGAGGATCATTAGAATGACATTAATCAGATATGTTTCCTAAGCGGATGTCGATCGCAACAAGATATCGGCATCCGCTTTTTTTCGTTTATCTTCCTCATTTCCTTTCCGATTTGGTTATTTCGGCACCGGCAACTCGAACTGCTTTTATCAAATTCTCACTTTTTGAGGGCATTCTCGGCCACCCTGAGCCAACATCCAGGCCATTTTCAGTCAGCCAGGCATCCTCAACTGTGATCCGTTTTTCCTCCCCGGACTCGTTTACCAATGTGACCGATACCTTCAGGCCTTCTCCCGACAGGCGTTCCTCACAACCATAATCTCCGTCAAAAATATGTTTTATCTTCCAACTCATATTGTCACCTTCTATACTGTGATTCAACCATTTGCTGCTTAATTCTGTTCTAGACCATCATAGCCAAATATTTTTATTCAGTATAGCAGGGCATTTGTAAATACAAAATCTGACCCCTTTTTGTATTTCTCATCTGTGCTTTTCAACTACAAAAGCGCTTCTATAACCTGTCCGCCGCGTGTACGAAGAAAGTTTGCATATCGCCGAGCAGCATTATGCCAGCCGTCATCCTCGACGAACTGATCATCACAGCGCAGATTCATGGTCATGGGTTTACCGCAATGAGGACAACATGGAACAAGCTCGCTTGGGACTCGCATATTGTCCTGCCGTTTGACCATTTCACGGATCACGGCTTCGTTATCGAATGTTTCATGACAGCACGGCGTCACAGTCCTGCAACGCCGCCTTCAGTCGTTCAATCTGCTCGGAGCAGCTTTTCGTAGTCCCTGTCCTCTTTAGTCACGCTCTCATTGATAATCGGACCGACCGTATGCAGCACATACCGGCAGGGCAGGTTGAATGCCGGAGTTTGCCGCATTCACAATTGCATCGCATTTCAGCGTCGTAATATCACCCTGCCAGAAATATAGTCCCGGTTGGACAGGTGGCAGAAATCCGGCAGATGCACTAATCCGAAGACTAACTGCCTGGTTGATAACATTATTTTTTGGATAAAACGAAAGTTTCCGATTGCTGAACTTTTACGGCATAGATGATATGTTATTCGCATCTTTATCTCCAAATCAACGCAGCAATGCAATAGAGCAGTCCAATATGTGC
>CAVAJA010000159.1:0-3448 GCA_963588615.1 Lachnospiraceae bacterium
GAATGGAACGCTCACCAATGAATTTCCCATCGGGTGCTCGAATGAAATTGCGGCGGATCAAAAGGCCAGCGTTGCCGTCTTGGAAGGAACCGCCCTTGTCGTTGTGGGGTGGTAACGCACGAAGATAGGGAATAATATACGGATTACAGCACTTCCCCGGCACATTGCGGCAGCTCTTGGTGCTGCGGGCGGCGTGGACAAGAGAAAAGGCACCTGCTTTCGCAGATGCCTTTTCTCTTGTTTATTACTTCTTATGAGGGGGAGATAGTGAGTAAGTAACTACCTTGATTGATACTATACCGGCCAAATGTGTTGAAAATGTGTACGTGGAATTAGAAAAATATAAAAAGTCTAAAGCATTTCTAAAACAGAAGGGATTCGTTCGGGGATAATGTTCGTGCCGGAGCAGAAAGGCCAATGTACTATGAAATGCGGCAGGTGCTGAACAGACGGGATGCAATTGTGATAGAATTCAGGCACGGTGCAGAAAGCGGGGCAGGATTTCGTTCCGAAAGGAGAATATGAGATGACACTGAAGGAACTTCTGACAGATTTGGAATATGATGTATTGGATGCAGAGGGACATCTTGTCCCGAAAAAGACATCGGCAGGAGATAAACTCCTGCAAAGGGAAATCAAGGATATTACGAATGACTCCAGAAAAGCAGGAGAAGGAGTTCTGTTTTTTGCAGTAAAGGGAGCCAGGTCTGACGGACATGATTTTATTCATCAGGTGAAAGCCCAGGGTGCGGCGGCAGTTTTGGTCGAACACATGGACTGGATGAACCAGGAGAAAGCTTTCGGGGAGAATCCGGACGCAGCAAAGCAGGATGCACAAAGAAGCAAGGAAAATGAAAAAAGACAGGTGGTTTATATACGGGTAACCTCCACCCGATATGCAATGGCATTGGTGTCGGCGGCTTTTTACGGCCATCCTGCCCGCAGGATGAAGATGATCGGCATTACGGGGACGAAGGGGAAAACCACGACGACGTACCTCGTTCGTTCGATCCTGCAGCGTGCAGGAATGGATATGGGACTGATCGGAACCATTGAATCCACCTGGCATGAGATTCACCGCCCGGCAGCGAACACGACGCCGGAGTCACTGACACTGCAGAGGACGCTGCGCGAGATGGCAGATGACGGAGTGGAGGCTGTCGTGATGGAAGTATCCTCCCAGGCGTTAAAGCTGGACAGAACGGCAGGGATTACGTTTGATATCGGTGTATTCACAAACCTTTCGGAGGACCATATCGGACCCAATGAGCACGACAGCTTCGAAGATTATCTGCACTGCAAGAGTCTTCTGTTCCGTCAGTGCAGACTGGGGATTGTGAACGGAGATGATCCGCATGCAGCCCAGATTCTGGAAGGCAGCAGCTGCCGGGTTCTGAGGTACGGCATGCAGAAGACGAACGATCTGTATGCGGAGAATCTGAAACTCATAGAAAAGCCGGGAGAACTTGGGATTTCCTTTGATACCAAGGGGCTGATGGAGGTTAGCTGCGAAGTTCCGACGCCGGGGCGGTTCAGCGTGTACAATGCACTGTCTGCGATCTCCATCTGCCATGAATTCGGTGTGACGGGGGAGGATGTCGCCAGGGCTCTTCTGGGAGCCAAGGCAAAGGGACGGATTGAGCTGGTGCGGGTCAGCGACAGCTTTACGCTGATGATTGATTATGCCCATAATGCCGTGGCCCTGGAAAGCCTTCTGTCCACGCTGAGGGAATATCATCCGCATCGGCTGGTTACGCTGTTCGGCTGCGGAGGAAATCGCTCCAGAAGCAGGCGTTTTGAGATGGGAGAGGTTTCAGGCAGACTTTCGGATCTGACCGTCATCACCTCAGATAACCCGAGGGACGAAGAGCCGATGGATATCATAGCGGATATTGTGACGGGGATTTCCGGAACAGACGGCAGATATGTCACGATTCCGGACAGAAAGGAAGCCATTGCCTACGCAATTCATAACGGGGAGCCGGGAGATATTATCGTTCTGGCCGGAAAAGGTCATGAGGATTATCAGGAGATCAAGGGAGTAAAGTACCCTATGGATGAACGGAATCTCATTGCAGAGATTCTGGAAGAGGATCGGCACGGAAAAGATGCATCGATATGCACAGGTTGTCATTGACATTTCACATGGGCGGTTGGATCACCCGTTTACCTACAAGATTCCCCGGGAGCTGGAGTCTGAACTTCGCCCGGGGAGTCTTGTCGCGGTGCCGTTCGGGAGAGGCGATTCTGTGCGGAATGGGTATATCATCGGCTTTTCCGACGACTGTGCGTACCCGGAAGAAAAAATAAAAGAGATTCAGAAAATTGCAGTGGCAGGCTCCGAAGAGACCGGCGAGAGAGCCGTGGAGCTGGCACTGTGGATCAAGGAGCGCTACGGATCTACATTGTCTGTGGCTCTCAGAACGGTTCTGCCGGGGCGCAGTCAGGCAAAACCGATCGAGCATAAAACGGTTCGGCTGGCGGTATCTGCCGAAGAGGCGGAAAAGCTGCGCCATAAATTTGCGTTAAAACACCAGGTGGCCAGGGAGCGGCTGATCAGGGAACTGATTCAGGCTCCCACTCAGCCCTACCGGCTCATTCAGCAGAAGCTGCACATCACATCCTCTGTGATCACCGGACTGCAGAAGCAGGGAATTCTGACGGTGGAGAGTACGTATGCTCTCCGCAATCCGGTTTCCCTGAAGGCAGAAGAGGGAAGAAGGATTCAGCTCAGTCCCAGGCAGCAGGAGGTGGCGGAGAGCATCGTCAAAGATTTTGACAGGCTGCAGACAAGGAAGCATTCCACATCAGGCGAAGCTGCAGCACCGGAAACGGCAGGGGATGCTCCCAAAAGAGTCAGCCTCATCCACGGGATCACAGGAAGCGGCAAAACCGAGGTTTATATTGCCGTCATTGAGAAAATCATATCCAGAGGATATCAGGCCATTATGCTGATTCCCGAGATTTCTCTGACCTATCAGACCCTGATGCGGTTTTATGCGCACTTCGGGGACAGGGTTTCAGTGATGAATTCCACCCTGTCAGAGGGGGAAAAGCGCGATCAGTTCGAACGGGCGAGAAGGGGAGAAATCGACGTCATCATAGGTCCCAGGTCAGCACTGTTCACGCCGTTTCCGAAAATCGGCGTCATCATCATGGATGAAGAGCATGAAGGCAGCTACAAAAATGAGGCGATGCCCAAATATCATGCGAGGGAGGTGGCAGAGCATATTGCAGCAATGCAGAATGGCGTGCTCGTTCTGGGATCTGCGACGCCGTCGATGGAAGCCTATTACAGGGCAAAGACGGGGCAGTATCGCCTGTACACCTTAAAGCATCGCCATACCGGCGGTGAACTGCCGGCGGTGGAAATCACAGATCTCAGGAAAGAACTGCAGGAAGGAAACCGCTCTGTTTTATCCAGACGTCTTTCCGGTCTGGTTGCCGA
>CAVAJA010000160.1:0-8960 GCA_963588615.1 Lachnospiraceae bacterium
CCCTCGGGGAGAGCCTCGTTGCACCGGAGCCGAAAATGATCACCTGTTCCACAAAATCTCCCGTTGCAACGCGAACCCGGTGTCGTCTGCTCAGTTTGTGCGCCGTCTTTTCGATGTACAGGTCTGCCGTTTCTGCTTCCTTCGTGTAGATCACATCGATATTGTGATAGCGGTATACCTCGCCCTTTCCGCCCGCCACCCTGTAGGCATCAAAGACCACGATGACGTTCTCCCCGGTATAGCCTGCATAATCCGACAGAATCTCCATCAACCGATCCCTGGCTGATTTGATATCGGAAGATGCCAGATCCTTTAACTCCGCCCAGGCGAAAATAATGTTATAGCCGTCCACCAGAAGGAACTCCTCCGCTGCCTCCTTCTTCTGTGCCGCCGCAGCCCTGCGTTTTCCCCCTGCTCCCGAGCTGTCCGATTTTTCGGTCGCTGTCATCTCCGCGCTTTTCTCTTTTCCGGAACAGGTGCCGCCTTCGCCTTCTGCTGCAGGATCCGTGAGCTGTGCGCCCTCTTCAGAAGGGAGCACCAGACCGCTTCCGCTGACCCACGAGCTCTTTCTCTCATTGTCCGGATGGCGCAGCTGCTGTTTTACCGGACCATAGGTTTTCTCAAAAATTCTCCTGAGCTCTTCCTCTTCCGTCAGCCGCGCGCGTTCCCGATCCCTGTAATCGGTTTGCTTTTTCCTGCGGACGCTTCGATCACCCTGCGGATCTGCCGTCTCCTCCTCTTCCGTGAGCCGATCAATGTCGTACAACTCTCCCGAATCCTTCGGGGAGTATGTAAAATAATCCTCCGAGCGGCAATCAGACAGTTCTTCGGGTTCCGGCTGCCATCCGCAGTCCACATGCATGAACTCACGCACACGATTCCACGGCACAATGGTCCCGGCCCCGTGCGAGCAGAATACCGACCACGTCGGATTCCTGCGGTCCGCATCCGGGTCGTATTCCTTCTCCTCCATCACCTCTCTTGCATTATGGCAGGGCTCATATCCCTTAAAGGAAACAGATACGTGCGCTCTTCCGCCGGTGTAGCCTGCTGCTTCCGCCGCGTAATCCCCCCATTCAGAAGCCGGCACGGCTCCCTCCAGCACTGCATTTTCCCCCTGAAATACAGCCGGACGACAGCTTCCGTGCATCTGACTGATATCCGTCATTGCCCGTCCCAAGTTCTCTGCAGGCAGCTCCATTGTCACATTCAACACAGGCTCCAGCAGAATATTCTGAGCCATCATGAGTCCCTGCCTCACCGCAGCAAACGCCGCCTTTCTGAAATCTCCGCCTGAGGTATGTTTTTTATTTGCCCTGCCGCCAAGAAGGCAGATGTGCACATCCGTGAGCCCTGCCCCTGTCAATACTCCTCTGAAGTTTCCCGAAGAGAGCTGCGATAGGATCAGATTCTGCCAGTTCCGATCCAGCATATTGGGGATGCATCGGTTCTCAAAGGTAATGCCGCTGCCCGCCTCTCCCGGTTCCAACAGAAGGTGCACCTCTGCGTAATGCCGCAGCGGTTCGAAATGACCGACCCCTTCCACCGGACGCCGGATCGTTTCCTGATAGACAATCGTTCCGGGACCGAACTCGGCGCGAAGATCATAGCGTTCTTTCAGCAGATTCTTCAGAATCTCGATCTGAATTGCTCCCATGATTCGAACCGTGATATCTCCCGTCTCCTCACGTGACACCTGCAGCATGGGTTCCTGCTCCTCCAGTTCCCGGAGCGCATTCATCAGAGTGAACTTGTCCGCCTGTTTTCCAAATCGGTCAACAGCTGTCACGCTGCAGGTCAGAATCGGAGCCAGCAGTTCTTCCTTGTCTGCTCTCTGTGTACCAAGACCATCTCCTGCTCTGGTATAGGAGAGTCCGGCAGCTGCCACGATTTCACCGGCGCAGACTTCTGTCACCAGTTCATACCGATCTCCGGAATACAGCCGCAGCTCACTGATTTTCTCTCTCGCCGTCTCCTCCTCGATTTCTTTCTCCTCTTCTGTTCCTGCCGGAGCGGTCGAAATCTCCGTGCGGACACATTGCTGCACGACGTCACGTACCTTCAATGTTCCATCCGTAATTTTCATCCACGTCAGGCGCGTCCCCGCCTCTCTTGTGATCTTATAGACCTTTGCGCCGAATGCAGCTCCTTCTCCATCTGCCGGGGACCTTCTGATGTCCGCTTCTTCATCCAGGCTCACATATTCAGCAATTCCATCCAGCAGAGCCTGGGTTCCTTCATTAAGGAGGGCACTTCCCGCATAGACCGGGAACAGCTTTCTCTCCGCCACAAGCCTCTGCACATCCTCTCCGGTGACGTGGCCGCCCTCCAGAACTTTCTCCATAAGTGTCTCATCACAGACAGCTGCAGCCTCCTCATTTTGCTCTGTGAGCTGTCCCTTACCAAAGAACACCAGGCCGTCGCCCAGATCCCGGGTCAGCAGATCCAAGATCTTCTCCACCATTTGGGAGTCATCCCCTGCTGCCGGGCGTCCTGCTTCCGCGGCCTTAGGGTTCTTCCCTCGAAGCTCCTGTTCATTTTCCGGCTTTTCACGCGAAATGTCTTTCTGCAGGATTCCCTGCTGCCATTCTCCCGAGCGCAGCTGATCCAGCTTATTGATAAAAATAAACACCGGGATCCGATAATGGCGAAGGAGTTTCCACAGGACCTTCACCTGCGGATCCGCCCCCTTCTGGGCCGCAGTATCCGCTGCACTGATCACCAGAATCGCTGCATCCAGAACCTGCAGCGCACGCTCCATCTCCGGAGAGAAATCTGAATGTCCCGGTGTATCCAATATGGTGAACGGACGCCCGCTGTACTCAAATCTTGCAAGCTTGGAATAAATGGTAATTCCGCGTTTTTTTTCCATCGCATCCGTGTCCAGAAAGGCATCTCCATGATCCACACGCCCGCGCCTGCGAACCGCTCCTGCAAGGTACAGGATACTCTCCGAGAGCGTTGTCTTGCCCGCATCCACATGAGCTAATATTCCGATGGTCGTATTGCGCATGGGTATTCATCCTTTCCGCCTACAGGTTCAGAATACAGCCTGATTTTTATCCGTAGGCCTTCTGATCAAACGCACTGTCCGTTCTGTGTTCAATAATGCCCAAAACATCCGGCGCACCGACAATCGCCGGTACGCCGGATGTTCTTCCTGAAGCTATTCAGCCTGTGCCGTATTCTTACAATTCTACAGCCTTCCCGGTCAGAAGCTGATACGCCTCCTTATATTTTGCTATCGTCTTGTCAATGACATCCTGCGGCAGATCGTAACCCTTGTCGGGGTTGGCCTTCAGCCAGTCACGCACGAACTGCTTATCAAACGACGGCTGTCCGTGCCCGGGCTCATACCCTTCTACCGGCCAGAAACGGCTTGAATCCGGTGTCAGCATCTCATCTCCCAGAACGACCTCTCCTTTATCGTTCAGACCGAACTCGAACTTCGTATCTGCAATAATGATTCCTCTGGAAAGGGCGTAGTCCGCACACTTTTTATAAAGAGAAATGGTTGCCTCCTTAATCTTGGCGGCATACTCCTCTCCGTGTCCCGGGAATTCACGCTCCAGAACCTCAATGCTCTTTTCGAAGGAAATGTTTTCGTCATGATCGCCGATCTCTGCTTTCGTGCTGGGAGTATAGATTGGCTCCGGCAGCTTATCGCACTCCTTCAGTCCCTCCGGGAGCTGAATGCCGCAGACCGTTCCGTTCTCCTTGTAGCTGGCCCATCCGGATCCGGTGATATAGCCGCGCACGATGCACTCGATAGGGATCATGGTGAGCTTGCGGCATTTCATGCTGCGTCCCTGATAGTCACCCTCGCGGAAGAATTCCGGCATATCTGCCACATCCGTGCTCTCCATATGGTTCGGCAGGACGTCCGCAGTGTAGTCAAACCAGAACTTCGACATCTGAGTCAGAACCTTTCCCTTGCCGGTGATCTGATTCTTCAGGATAACATCAAATGCAGAGATGCGGTCGGTTGCTACCATAATAAGGGACTCCCCTGCATCGTAGATTTCGCGCACCTTTCCTTCCTTGACAGGCTTCAGCTGTTCCATGGATTCCTCCTTCTGTTCTCACTGTTCTTTCCGATATATCCCGCCTTGTTCTGTACACTCCGCGGAATATTCTGGTTCTTTTTCAAAAGCTGTGCCGATGAACCGACACGCCCTTCAGTATAAAAGCCGGATGCTGTCCCGGGCAAGTCTAAATTCTTGCCGACTTGCTTTCCCTTGCCGCCTTCGCCACGGCTGCCGCCACAGCATCTGCAATTCTGGGATCGAACGCCTTCGGCAGAATGTTCTCCTCGTTCAGCTCCTCATCCGGAATCAAGCCTGCGATTGCCTTTGCAGCTGCCATCTTCATGGAAGGATTGATATCTCTTGCACGGACGGAAAGCGCTCCCTTAAAGATTCCCGGGAAAGCCAGCACATTATTCACCTGATTCGGGAAATCCGATCGTCCTGTCCCAATCACGCGAACACCGGCTTCCTTTGCCAGATCCGGCATGATCTCCGGCGTCGGATTCGCCATAGCAAAGACGATTGCATCCTTCGCCATTGTCGATGCAAGCTCCTTTGTCAGCGCTCCTGCGACAGACGTTCCGATGAACACATCCGCTCCCTTAATAGCCTCTGCCAGTCCTCCGGTCAGCCTCTCCGGATTCGTCTCCTCTGCAAGTTTTGCCTTGTGGCCTTCGAGCCCTTCCGGGCGTCCCGGCACCAGAATACCATGTTCATCCACCGCAATGATATGTTTTGCTCCTGCTGTCTGGAGCATGTGAATGATCGCAGTTCCCGCTGCCCCCGGTCCGTTCTGAACAATTCGGACGTCCTCCATTCGCTTTCCGACAACTTTCAGGGCATTCAGAACACCTGCCAGAACGATGATGGCGGTTCCATGCTGATCATCATGGAATACCGGAATCTCCAGATCCCGCTCCAGCTCCGCCTCGATTTCAAAACACTCCGGGCTTTTGATGTCCTCAAGATTAATTCCGCCAAAGGTCGGTGCAATCGCCTTCACCGCTGCGATTACCTCCTCCTTTGTTGCTGCATTTAAACAAATTGGAAAAGCATCCACTCCGCCGAACTCCTTAAAGAGCACGCATTTTCCTTCCATCACAGGAAGCCCGGCCTCCGGCCCGATGTTGCCAAGCCCCAGAACTGCCGTCCCGTTGGTTACCACTGCAACGGTGCGCCCCTTCATGGTATAAGTATACACATCATCAGGATTTGCCTTGATCCGGCGGCAGGGTTCTGCCACCCCGGGAGTATAGGCTGTCGAAAGAGCATCCTTATCTCTGCATGGAACCAAGCTCTGAACAGCAATCTTTCCCGGAAATTCCTTATGTAATGTAAGGGCAGCTTCGTTGTAATCCATAGATACCTCTCCTCATAAATCTCCTGCATCCGCATTCGAACAGCGTACCGCAGCTCTCACTGCAATTCAGCCGTCAGCA
The DNA here is from genome assembly GCA_963588615.1 of Lachnospiraceae bacterium. Classification (GTDB taxonomy): domain Bacteria; phylum Bacillota; class Clostridia; order Lachnospirales; family Lachnospiraceae; genus CAG-791. Next base: position 5,468 of record CAVAJA010000160.1, read on the forward strand.
CAAAATACACCGCTCATTATAAACCTTCCTGTCCGAATCGAAAATATGATCCCTCCATGAAATGCACAAAGTTCACAGGACGCCCATCAAAGATGAGTGTCCTGTGAACCCTGTGAAGAATCCGCTGTTCCTGTATCAGCAGTTTATATTATTGATGCTCGCCATTGCAGCGGCTGCCTCCGAGCTGGATACCAATGCCATAATCACCGCGATTTCCTGCGTGGCAATGACCGCCAGCATGCTGCCGGAAATCGATGCATCTTCCTTTGCGTGCCCCTGAACGGCAATGATGCTTGCTCCCATCAGCCGATAAGTAGGAGAAATGGAGCTCCAGAATCCAAAGCCCTGCTGTGCAGCGAGCCACGTATCAATTTCGATGATTTCCTGCGCCAGTGCCCTCTCATCCTCAGTGGACATCGCCAGCATCCCAAGAGTGGCCAACTCGTACGATGTGCCGTATTTTCTCCCCTGCTCCTTCAGGCAGCGAAACAGATGCAGTGTTCTTTCATATTTATTCATCGGCGTTCCTTCATGCATCGCCAGCACGAAGGCGAGTGCCTGCACAGAATTTGCGCTGAAAAAATCCTTGCGCAGCAGTTGGTAGCAGTCCTCGGTATCCTGCATAACGGAATCCACCGGTTTATTCAGCAAAGCCAGCAGCACGCAGGCAGCGTAATCTTCTCCCGACGTCAGGAACGGATGCTTGCGGTAGGCCTTCTCATAGATCGTCCGCGCCCGATCCGCATACTCTTCATATTGGCACGGCTTTGTCTGTCCGGCCAGGATCATCGCAGCGATGGGAAGATACTGGGTGCTCATGAATCGCTTTTTCAACGTTTGATAAGCCAGTTTGCTGTTCTGCATGAACCCTTCCGGATCATCACTGGCTGCAAGAGAGGCCAGAACCATATAGACTGCATTCCCGCGAAAATAGGAGAACAGACTCACGTTTTTCTTTAAGAGTTCCTCGCATCTGTGCAGGGTACCTTCATCCGCCTCGAGATTCTTAATATTGAAAATCAACGCGCCCGATAATGCGCTCATGCTGTCACAGCCAAAATACGCTTTCTTTATGATGTTTCGATTGTGTACCAGATTTTCACAACGCCGCAAGGTCTCCTCTGTCATCGCTTTTACCCCTTTCACATACAGGTATCTTTTCCTCATAAGTTTTTTCCGATATGAATCCGCTGTCCGCAGGAAATCAATGATTGAAATCATCATTGGAATCGTATGTCTGCAGCTGCATTCACGGTTGTTCATACGCTGCTGCCGAAAACTTTGTTACAGGCTTTATGATCAGGATAAAATAAATGGGAATTCTTCCGAAAGATCATTTCCGAACCATCTCTCTGACAAAATTTTTCAAACAAAAAAACTCCAGAATCCAACGGACTCAGGAGTTCTACCTCTGCAAGAGCGATAGACGAGGCTCGAACTCGCGCTCTCCACCTTGGCAAGGTGGCGCTTTACCAACTAAGCTACTATCGCATACAATGTGTATGAAGTTTACAGAGCGATAGACGAGGCTCGAACTCGCGCTCTCCACCTTGGCAAGGTGGCGCTTTACCAACTAAGCTACTATCGCATTCATCCCGTAGAAGAGGCACAACCGTCTCCTGCTTTTTGGGACGAGGTATATACTACTATACCCTTAGATTGTTGTCAAATGTTTTTTGTAACTTTATTATTCCTTTCTACGTATATGCTACTATACAAAGGTCTGCAGACAGCCGCCAAAATTCATGCGGCAGCTTACGAATTTCCGTACTGCAGCCACTGATTTCATTCCATCAGCAAATTTCATGCTGCAATAGGATTCAGGGAGGAAACGCTATGAAAAACAAAATGCTCGTACCTATTATTCTGATGTCGGTGTCCATGGTCGGCGGAATGCTTTCCGGCTGCAGCACTGCTTCGTCGTCGGACACCGGCTCAGACACAGAACAGACTGCGGCCGCTGCAGAGGAGGATGCAGCGACCGCAGCGCAGGCAGATGACACGGAGGACACCGATGAAACCGCAGAGGCCGCACAGACCGACAGTGCCGTTGACTTTCTCCAGGAGCGGACACAGCAGAAGGAATTCGATTCCTACGATGAAATCATTGAACAGCTCCAGCCGGGCGAAGCCTACGCATACATAAACGTGAACGGAGTCGACGGTGAAATTCTGGCGATCACCGATTTCATCTATACCTGGAGCGACAGCTCCTATGTGTCCACCCGCGCAAGCTTATATGCCGAAGGTCAGGACGGAAAGGTCTCCGCTCTTGCCTTTCCCGAAACCGGCGATACCGGCACGCCTCTGTACTGTGCAGACGGCGTTTTGTACGTCTGCAATCTGTACCAATATGCCGAAATGCAGTTTGATGACGACGGGATTCTTTACTTTACAAAACAGGTTGTCAGAGAAAATGCGTCAGACGGAACAGACACCTTCAGCGGCTACATCATGACAGACCGGAGCACCTCCAAAGAGCTGAACATTACATCCGATGAGGAGTTTAGTGCTCTGTTTGACGGACTTCAGGATCTGTCTCCCATCTCGTTTACCCGGGTGGAATATACGTCCTATGATGACGTCATTGACAACCTGCAGGATGATGAGCTCTATGCCTTTTTCGGTATCGACGGCTACGACGGAGAGATTCTTGCGGTCAGCAATTCCACCCGCACCGAAGAATTTGACGGTCTGACAGGAACCGTAGCAACGGAAGCGGAACTCTATGCCGAAAGAGACGGGAAGGCGGAATACGTTGGAATGGTGACCACCGGTGACGATTATCCCATCCGCAACAGTGACGGCGTACTCTACATCTGCAATCCGTCGCAATATTCCGAGATGAAGATTCAGCTGAATGAGTGCGGACGGTACTCCTTGTACAATGTGCGCTATGCCGGTATCACCTACGATGAAAAAGGCAATTCGTCCTATGAATCCTACGATCTTGAAAATGAAACCGACAGCAGTGTGCTGAAAGTCACAGACGATGCTTCCTTCCAGGCTCTGTTCACACCGCTTGAGAACATCCCTCCCGTCAGCTTCTGGACGAAGGACTCCGGCTTCGGAAGATAAAGATTCTCGTTTTCATCAGGCTTTTATTGCCAAAAAGGAGCAGCGAATCGGATTTCCCGACTCGCTGCTCCTTCTTTCTTTCGATCAGAAAGGATCAGCAATGATTCTTACTGCTCTCCATCGTAAGGAACAACTGCACCCTCATAGGTGTCATTGATGTAATCCACAGCCGTTGCGGAATGAAGTGCATCTGTCAGTGCCTTGATCTTTGCAGAGGACTCATTTCCCTCCTTTACCGCAATGACATTTACATACTGCTGGATGGCATCGCCGTCTGCAGACTCAATTGCCAGCGCATCCTCGCCGACACTCAGACCATTTTCCAGAGCGTAGTTTCCGTTGATAACACCGAATGCAACACTTCCGAGCTGCTTGGCAACCTGAGCAGCCTCTACTTCAACCAGCTCCAGATTGT
>CAVAJA010000161.1:0-16733 GCA_963588615.1 Lachnospiraceae bacterium
AGGCTACAACTACGAGGATGCTGTCCTTTTGTCGGAAAGACTGGTGCGGGATGATGTCTATACCTCCATTCACATCGAGGAGTATGAGGCAGAGGCAAGAGACACGAAGCTGGGACCGGAAGAGATTACACGAGATGTTCCCGGCGTCGGAGAGGATGCTCTGAAGGATCTGGATGAAGACGGCGTAATTCGCGTCGGTGCGGAAGTGCGTGCCGGTGATATTCTGGTGGGCAAGGTAACACCGAAGGGCGAAACAGAGCTGACGGCGGAAGAGAGACTTCTGCGCGCGATCTTCGGCGAAAAGGCAAGAGAAGTTCGGGATACCTCTCTTAAGGTTCCGCATGGTGAATACGGCATCATCGTAGATACCAAGGTATTTACCAGAGAAAACGGAGACGAGCTTGCTCCGGGCGTGAACAAGGCGGTTCGCATTTACATCGCACAGAAGAGAAAAATTTCCGTAGGCGATAAGATGGCCGGACGTCATGGCAACAAGGGTGTCGTTTCCAGAATTCTTCCGGTAGAGGATATGCCGTATCTTCCGAACGGACGTCCGCTGGATATCGTTCTGAATCCGCTCGGCGTGCCTTCCCGTATGAACATCGGACAGGTTCTGGAGCTGCATTTGTCACTGGCCTCCAAGGTGTTGGGCTTTAATGTGGCAACGCCAAACTTTGATGGGGCAACCCACGAAGATATTACAAAGCAGCTGGAGATGGCAAATAAATATGTCAACTACAGTTGGGAAGAATTTGAGGCGGAATACAAGGACAAGGTAGAACCGGAAGTTATGCAGTATCTGCACGACCATCTGGATCACCGTGAAGAGTGGAAGGGCGTACCTATCACGCCGGACGGAAAGGTTCAGCTCCGCGACGGCAGAACCGGTGAGAAGTTCGATAACCCGACGTCCATCGGCTTCATGCACTATATGAAGCTGCACCACCTGGTAGATGATAAAATTCATGCTCGTTCTACGGGACCTTACTCTCTGGTTACGCAGCAGCCTCTGGGCGGCAAGGCTCAATTCGGCGGACAGCGCTTCGGAGAGATGGAAGTTTGGGCTCTGGAGGCATACGGCGCCGCTTATACACTGCAGGAGATTCTGACGGTCAAGTCGGATGACGTAGTGGGACGTGTGAAGACGTACGAGGCAATCATTAAGGGTGAGAATATTCCTGAGGCAGGAATTCCGGAATCCTTCAAAGTACTTTTGAAGGAACTGCAGTCCCTGGGTCTGGATGTTCAGGTACTTAAGGAAGACGGAACGGAAGCCGAAATCAAGGAAGACATTGACTACAGCGAATCTTCGATCTATAAGTTCGCAATGGCCAACAATTTCAAGGACTCCGGAGATACGGACCGCGAATCTTTGGCGAAGGGCGGCATGTCCTTGCAGGAATTCAATGCTGAGGGAGAACTTCAGGAGGCAGAGGCACAGGAAAGCGGCGAGGAAGAGCTGGATCTGTCGGATATGGATTCCTTCGATGAAACTGACAATGATATTTTCACAGATGCAGAGGAGTGATGATAGATGCCTACGAACAAACAGCAGAGTTATCAACCTGTGACCTTTGATGCAATCCGAATTCGGCTTGCAGCTCCGGAGCGCATCCGTGAGTGGTCCTACGGCGAGGTTACCAAGCCGGAAACCATTAATTACAGGACTCTGAAGCCGGAAAAGGATGGACTTTTCTGCGAGAAGATTTTCGGACCCACAAAGGACTGGGAGTGCAAGTGCGGAAAGTTTAAAAAGATCCGCTATAAGGGTGTGGTTTGCGACCGCTGCGGTGTAGAGGTTACAAAATCCTCTGTTCGCCGCGAGAGAATGGGCCATATCGAGCTGGCTGCACCGGTTTCTCATATCTGGTATTTCAAAGGCATTCCTTCCAGAATGGGTTTGATTCTGGACATGAGCCCGAAGGTACTGGAGAAGGTTCTGTATTTTGCCAACTACATTGTTCTGGATAAGGGACTGACCGATCTGGAATATAAGCAGGTTCTGACGGAGCGTGAGTATCAGGATGCCAAGGAAAAGTGGGGCAATAAGTTCCGCGCCGGCATGGGTGCCGAGGCTGTAAAGGAGCTGCTCCTTGCCATTGATGTGGAGCAGGAGTATCAGGATCTGTCTGAGCAGATGACAGAAGCCACCGGACAGAAGAGAACACGCATTATAAAGAGACTCGAAGTTGTGGAGTCCTTCCGCGAGAGCGGAAACCAGCCCTCCTGGATGATTATGGACTGTATTCCGGTTATTCCTCCGGATCTTCGTCCGATGGTTCAGCTGGACGGCGGTCGTTTTGCAACGTCAGATCTGAATGATCTGTACCGCAGAATCATTAACCGCAACAACCGTCTGAAGAGACTTCTGGAGTTGGGGGCACCGGATATTATTGTCCGCAACGAGAAGAGAATGCTGCAGGAGGCTGTGGATGCCCTGATTGACAACGGCCGAAGAGGACGTGCTGTTACGGGCCCCGGCAATCGTGCCCTGAAGTCCCTTTCTGACATGCTGAAAGGTAAGAGCGGACGTTTCCGTCAGAACCTTTTGGGCAAGCGTGTAGACTACTCCGGACGTTCTGTTATCGTTGTCGGCCCTGAGATGAAGATCTATCAGTGCGGCGTTCCGAAGGAAATGGCACTGGAGCTCTTCAAGCCTTTTGTCATGAAGGAGCTGGAGAAGCGCGGCATTTCGCAGAACATCAAGAATGCGAAAAAGCTGGTGGAGCGCGTGAATCCTCAGGTGTGGGATATCCTTGAGGATGTCATTAAAGAGCATCCTGTTATGCTGAACCGTGCACCTACGCTGCACAGGCTGGGCATTCAGGCGTTCGAGCCGATTCTGGTGGAGGGAAAGGCTCTGAAGCTTCATCCGTTGGTCTGCACCGCCTTCAATGCGGATTTCGATGGCGACCAGATGGCAATTCACCTTCCTTTGTCGGTGGAGGCTCAGGCAGAGTGCAGATTCCTGCTGCTGTCCCCCAACAACCTGCTGAAGCCGTCTGACGGAGGCCCTGTGGCAGTTCCTTCTCAGGATATGATTCTGGGAATTTACTACATTACACAGGAGCGAGAGGGTGATATCGGCGAGGGCATGGCCTTTACTTCGATGAACGAAGCGCTTCTGGCCTACGAGAATAAATACATCACGCTGCACTCCAAAATTAAAGTCCGGATGTCCAAAAAGGACGCAGACGGCAACACGGTGACCGGCATGGTGGAGACCACGCTGGGACGCTTGATCTTCAACGAGGCGATTCCGCAGGATCTTGGTTTTGTGGATCGCACAAAGCCGGAGAATTTCCTTCTGCCTGAGGTTGACTTCATGGTGAAAAAGAAGGACCTGAAGAAGATCCTTCAGAAGGTAATTGACAAGCACGGAACGTTCAAGTGCGCAGAGGTTCTGGATCTGATCAAGGCTATGGGCTACAAGTGGTCCACAATTGCCTGCCTGACCATTTCAATTGCGGACATCACGGTACCGAAGGAGAAGCAGGCCCTTCTGGAAGAAGCACAGAAGACGGTTGACCAGATTGCAAAGAACTACAGAAGAGGCCTCCTGACAGAAGAGGAGCGCTACCGCGCGGTAGTAGAGACATGGACGAAGATCGATAATCGCCTGACGGATGCGCTGCTGAATTCCCTGCACAAGTATAACAATGTGTACATGATGGCAGATTCCGGAGCCCGCGGTTCCAACCAGCAGATTAAGCAGCTGGCAGGTATGCGAGGTCTGATGGCAGATACAACGGGACGCACCATCGAGCTGCCCATTAAGTCCAACTTCCGCGAGGGTCTGGACGTTTTGGAGTATTTCATGTCGGCCCATGGAGCAAGAAAGGGTCTGTCGGATATTGCGCTTCGTACCGCAGATTCCGGATACCTGACCAGACGAATGGTAGACGTTTCTCAGGAACTGATCATTCGTGAAATTGACTGCGCAGAAGGCAGAGATGTTATTCCGGGTATGGATGTTAAGGCATTCATGGACGGCAAGGAGAACATTGAAAAACTCCAGGATCGCATTACCGGCCGTGTGTCCTGCGAAGATATCAAGGATGCAGACGGCAATATCCTTGTAAAGAAGAATCATATGATTACTCCCAGCCGCGCTGAGGCAATTATGTCCAGAGGCGTGAATGCAAAGGGAGATCCGATCGATCCTGTAAAGGATTCGATCAAAATCCGTACGATTCTGACCTGCCGCAGCCACCTGGGAATCTGTGCGAAGTGCTACGGCGCGAATATGGCAACCGGTGAAATGGTGCAGGTTGGTGAGGCTGTTGGTATTATTGCGGCTGAGTCCATCGGTGAACCCGGTACACAGCTGACAATGAGAACCTTCCATACGGGCGGTGTTGCAGGTGCCGATATCACACAGGGTCTTCCCCGTGTTGAGGAGCTGTTTGAAGCCCGCAAGCCGAAGGGACTTGCCATCATTTCGGACATTCCCGGAAAGGTAGAAGTCAGGGACAGCAAGAAGCAGCGTTCGGTCGTTGTTACCAATGATGAAGACGGCGAGACAAAGGAATATGCAATTCCATATGGCTTCCGTATCAAGGTGACAGACGGTGAGGTCATTGAGGCCGGCGATGAGCTGACAGAGGGTTCCGTAAATCCGCATGACCTTCTGAAGATCAAAGGAATTCGAGCTGCTCAGGACTATCTGCTCCGCGAGGTACAGAGAGTATATCGTCTGCAGGGTGTAGACATCTGTGATAAGCACATTGAGGTGATCGTTCGACAGATGCTCAAGAAGATTCGAATTGAAGAGGCTGGGGATTCCTCCTTCCTGCCCGGAAGTCTGGTGGATTTCCTGGATTTCGATGACGAGAATGAGAGACTGGAGGCAGAGGGCAAGGAGCTGGCACAGGGAACCAGAATCATTCTGGGAATTACAAAGTCGGCACTTGCAACAGATTCCTTCCTGTCGGCAGCATCCTTCCAGGAGACGACTCGTGTTCTGACAGATGCAGCAATTCGCGGCAAGGTAGATCCGCTGATTGGTCTGAAGGAAAATGTTATCATCGGTAAGCTGATTCCTGCAGGCACCGGCATGAAGCGGTATCGTTATACGGGATTGAGCACGGATGCGCGTCTGGCATCTCAGCAGGCTCTTCTGGAGCAGGAAGTACTTGATACTGAAGACGAGGAAAGCGGGGCAGATGCTGTTCCCGATGCAGCAGAAAATGCTGCCGGTCTGGAAGGACTTCTTGATGCTGTAATGGCTGGGGATGAGCCTTCGGAAGAATAAAATGTTCGATGGCGTACTTTGCCGTTGACAAGACGCGTGAAGATGCGTAAACTTAGAGCGATGTGCGTAAATGCACATCGCTCTTTTACTGTCTTTCGTGATCAGAGGAAGACGGCGAGAGAAGATACGTAATGTCCTGTCTGGGTTAACAGATGGGATAAATCTAATAAGGAGGTAATCAGAATGCCGACATTTAACCAGCTGGTAAGAAAGGGACGTGAGGTTTCTACAAAGAAGTCCAAGGCTCCCGCACTGCAGGTAGGATTCAACTCCCTGAAGAAGAAGCAGATTGCACAGCCTGCTCCTCAGAAGAGAGGTGTTTGCACAGCAGTGAAGACAGCAACACCGAAGAAGCCGAATTCCGCGCTTCGTAAGATCGCCAGAGTACGTTTGTCCAACGGAATGGAAGTCACTTCTTATATTCCGGGCGAGGGACACAATCTGCAGGAGCACTCCGTTGTTATGATTCGCGGCGGACGTGTCAAGGATCTTCCCGGTACCAGATACCACATTATTCGTGGAACTCTTGATACTGCCGGAGTTGCAAACCGCAAGCAGGCCCGCTCCAAGTATGGCGCAAAGAGACCGAAAGCTGCAAAATAATACTTTCTAAATGTATGGTAATGTTGGAATCTGGTTTCGATAAGATGTAATATCCTTCGCGGTCCTTTGGATGAGCACAGATGTGCAGTCTGAACCGGACGGCTGATTGGAACCTTGGATCGCCAGCATGGACACAGCAAATTAGTGAGTACCTGTGAATTATCCACTGGAAGGGATGTTATTCGAACATAACAGACCGGACACAAATTGATAAGGAGGGAAGTATCATGCCGCGTAAAGGACATGTACAGAAAAGAGATGTACTTGCAGACCCCTTATACAACAGCAAGGTCGTTACCAAACTTGTGAACAGCATCATGCTGGATGGCAAGAAGGGTGTTGCCCAGAAGATTGTATATGGAGCGTTTGCTCAGGTAGAAGAAAAGGCCGGCAAGCCTGCACTTGAGGTTTTCGAAGGTGCAATGAATAACGTCATGCCTGCTCTGGAAGTTAAGGCAAGACGTATCGGCGGTGCTACATATCAGGTACCGATCGAGGTAAGACCGGAGCGCAGACAGGCACTGGCACTGCGTTGGATTACCATGTTCTCCCGCAAGAGAGGAGAGAAGAACATGGAGGATAAGCTTGCAGGCGAGATCCTTGATGCGTACAACAACACGGGCGCTTCCGTAAAGCGTAAGGAAGACATGCACAAGATGGCAGACGCAAACAGAGCATTCTCTCATTACAAATTCTGATCAAAGAGAGAAGGCTTGGCTTAGGAGGATAAACCTGTGGCAAAGAGAGAATATCCCCTGGAGAGAACCAGGAACATCGGTATCATGGCACATATCGATGCAGGTAAGACTACTCTGACAGAGCGTTTCCTGTATTATACCGGTGTTAACTATAAGATCGGTGAGACTCACGACGGCACCGCAACCATGGATTACATGGCACAGGAGCAGGAAAGAGGAATCACCATCACGTCCGCGGCTACAACCTGCCATTGGACGGAGGAGGATCACCACCAGAAAAAAGCGGGGGCTCTTGAGCACCGCATCAATATCATCGACACCCCTGGACACGTTGACTTTACCGTTGAGGTAGAGCGTTCTCTTCGCGTTCTGGACGGCGCTGTTGGTGTTTTCTCTGCAAAGGGCGGCGTAGAGCCTCAGTCTGAGAATGTTTGGCGTCAGGCTGACACCTACAATGTACCTCGTATGGCATTCGTTAACAAGATGGATGTCATCGGCGCAGACTACTATGGCTGCGTAGATCAGATCAAGAACAGACTGGGCAAGAATCCGGTTATGATCAATATCCCGATCGGTAAGGAAGATTACTTCGAGGGACTGATCGATCTGTTCGAGATGGAAGCATATTATTACAAGAATGATGACGGCACGGAGTGTGAGATCGTTCCGATTCCTGAGGATCTTCAGGATGAGGCTCAGATGTATCACGATCAGCTGGTTGAGCAGATCTGCTCCCTGGATGATGACCTGATGGAGCAGTACCTGGAAGGTGAGGAGCCTTCTGCAGATGCTCTGAAGGCAGTACTTCGCAAGGCTACCTGCACCTGCCAGGCTGTTCCGGTTTGCTGCGGATCCGCATATAAGAACAAAGGAATCCAGAAGTGCCTGGATGCTGTCATTCAGTTCATGCCTTCACCGCTGGATATTCCGGCAATCAAGGGAACGGATCTCGACGGCAATGAGATTGAGAGACATTCTTCTGACAGCGAGCCGTTCTCGGCTTTGGCATTCAAGATCATCTCCGATCCTTTCGTCGGCAAGCTGGCATTCATGCGTGTGTATTCCGGTGTCTGCAAATCCGGCTCTTACGTTCTGAATTCTACAAAGGATAAGAAGGAACGTGTCGGACGTATCCTGCAGATGCATGCAAATAAGAGATCTGAGTTGGATGAGGTCTTTTCGGGCGATATCGCTGCAGCTGTCGGTCTGAAAGTAACCACGACCGGTGATACCCTTTGCGATGAGTCTGCTCCGGTTATTCTGGAGTCCATGGAGTTCCCGGACCCCGTTATCGAGCTGGCAATCGAGCCCAAGACCAAGGCTGGTCAGGATAAGCTGACCGATGCACTCCAGAAGCTTGCAGAAGAGGATCCTACCTTCCGTGCACATACCAACACGGAGACCGGACAGACCATCATCGCCGGAATGGGTGAGCTGCATCTGGAAATCATCGTTGACCGTCTGCTGCGTGAGTTCCACGTAGAGGCGAACGTAGGCGCTCCTCAGGTAGCATATAAGGAATCCTTCACGAAGGCCGTGGATCAGGAGTACAAGTATGCGAAGCAGTCCGGCGGACGTGGTCAGTACGGACACTGCAAGGTTAAGTTTGAGCCTATGGATCCGAACGGAGATGAGGTTTACAAGTTTGACAATGCCGTTGTCGGCGGCAACATCCCGAAGGAGTACATCCCGGCTGTCGGCGATGGTATTGAGGAAGCTATGAAGGCCGGAAATCTCGGCGGATTCCCTGTCGTCGGCGTTCATGCAACGGTATACGACGGATCCTATCATGAAGTCGACTCCTCTGAGATGGCATTCCACATTGCTGGTTCCATGTGCTTCAAAGAGGCTATGAAGAAGGCTGAGCCTGCTCTTCTGGAGCCTGTCATGAAGGTTGAGGTTACCATGCCTGAGGAATACATGGGCGATGTCATCGGAGATATGAACTCCAGACGCGGTCGTGTTACCGGTATGGAGGATATCGGCGGCGGCAAGCAGGTGAACGGATATGTTCCGCTGGCACAGATGTTCGGTTATGCGACTGATCTTCGTTCCATGACACAGGGCCGCGGCAACTACTCCATGTTCTTTGAGAAGTACGAGCCGGTACCGAAGAACATTGCGGAGAAGGTGCTCAATGAGGCAAATAAGGACAAGGGCTAATTGTCCTTGCGCTTGGTGAGTGCATTGGTTATAATATTTGGCAGTGACCGTAAATCGGCAGTGAATGTCTAAGGTCATTGGCGAACACTCTATGATTATTTTCCAAGGAGGAAATAAGAAATGGCAAAGGCACATTTTGACAAAACAAAGCCGCACGTAAACGTCGGCACCATCGGTCACGTTGACCACGGCAAGACTACTCTGACCGCTGCTATTACTGCAGTTCTGTCCGAGAGACTTGGCGTTGCTGCTGTTCCCTTCGATCAGATCGACTCTGCTCCCGAAGAGAAAGAGCGTGGTATCACCATCAACTCTGCTCATATCGAGTATGAGACTGAGAAGAGACACTATGCACACGTTGACTGCCCTGGCCACGCTGACTATGTAAAGAACATGATCACCGGCGCTGCTCAGATGGATGGCGCTATCCTGGTAGTTGCTGCTACGGATGGTGTTATGGCTCAGACTCGTGAGCACGTTCTGCTGGCTAAGCAGGTAGGCGTTCCGAAGATCGTTGTTTTCCTGAACAAGTGCGATATGATGGATGATCCGGAGCTGATCGAGCTGACTGAGATGGATATCCGTGAGCTGCTTGACCAGTACGGCTTCCCTGGAGATGACACTCCGATCATTCAGGGTTCTGCTCTGAAGGCTCTTGAGGATCCTAAGGGTGAGTGGGCTGATAAGATCATGGAACTGATGGATACTGTTGATGAGTACATCCCGGATCCGGTTCGTGATAACGAGAAGCCTTTCCTGATGCCTATCGAGGATGTCTTCACCATCTCCGGTCGTGGTACTGTTGCTACCGGCCGTGTAGAGCGTGGTATGCTGAAGCTCAATGATCCCGTTGAGATCGTTGGTATCAAGGAGGAGACTCAGTCTTCTGTTGCAACCGGTATCGAGATGTTCCGCAAGACCATGGACTATGCTGAGGCTGGTGACAACATCGGCGTTCTGCTTCGTGGTATTGATCGTACTGCAATCGAGAGAGGCCAGGTTGTTGCAAAGCCCGGCACTGTTACCTGCCACAAGAAGTTCACGGCTCAGGTATACGTTCTGACAAAGGATGAGGGCGGTCGTCATACTCCTTTCTTCAACAACTATCGTCCTCAGTTCTATTTCAGAACAACAGATGTTACCGGCGTTATCGCTCTTCCTGAGGGAACTGAGATGTGCATGCCTGGTGACCACGTTGAGATGACCATCGAGCTGATTCACCCTGTAGCAATGGAGGAAGGACTTACCTTCGCTATTCGTGAGGGTGGTCGTACCGTTGGTTCCGGCCGTGTAGTTTCTATCGTTGAGTAATATTGTGCGATAGCAGCACGCCGAATACTGTAAGGCATTGAATGAAGAGATCTTCGAGCATGCTCGAAGATCTCTTTTTGTATCTGTTACAGTAAAAATTCCGGACAGCGGTTTCGGGAGTATCGCAGACACGCAACGACCGATTCTTATTTGTTGTGGCGCCTGTGCGAGCTGATTAGATGTTTTTTAGATTAACGGCTGACTGCAGATTAAAATTGAGAATTTAGTCTGCTTACATATTCAGAAGAATCAATATGAATGAGCGAAAAAAATGTAAATCGGATTCCGATCGAATTGCATGGATTGATACGGCGAAGGGTTTAGCCATGCTGTCCATTGTACTGGGACATGCTGCCGACAAGAACGGAGCAGATGCTGTTTTGCTGCGGATGTCCATGTTCTGCGGAGTTGCAATGTTCTTTTTTTTGTCAGGAATGACATTTTGCTGGAAAAGTCCGGAAAAACCGTACTGTGCAGGGGAGAAAGATTCCTTCAAATGCGTTCAGAAAAGATGGAAATTCTTTTTTACGTGGAGGCAGGATGCTTATTTTGATCACCGACCCTGGCACACATTCGGAAATGGCCTTTGGAAAACACTGATTTTCCCGTATCTATGCTGGTCCGTAATCAGCATCGTGATCTACAGATGCATCGGAGCATATGCAGCGGAAGCGCTTCAGTCCGAAAAACATCATTTTGAGATGTTTCCGAATCTGCTGGGAATGCTCTACGGGAATTCCTGCTTTCAGGGATTTAACGGCCAGACGGGCACCTATATGGAATGGAACAGACCGCTGTGGTTCCTGACCTGTCTGACAATGGTAAAACTTATCTGGTATTTCCTGTTAAGATGTGGGGGGAAAAGAGGTGCTATTCTGCGAATATCAGTGATGTTTGCGTCTTGGATCTGCCTGCTGACGTGCAGTTCCTGGAAGATAAGGGTTTATCTTCCATGGGAATTGGAGACAGCAGTCGATGTTCTGTGGATTTTTGGCTTGGGAAGAGCATTTCGAATCCTTTTAGAACAAAGGACCAGCGGGAACAGAAGAAATAAGAAGGCAATAAGGAGAGGAGAATGCCTGATGGGGAGTCTTTTATCGGCGGTACTATTGTTCTTACTGCTGAATCCGGAGCAGACACTGGATTTCCGTGCGGACTGCGTTCAGTATCCGCATCTGCTGCTGCCGGAGATGATGCTCGGAGCAACGGTTATTCTTGGGGCGGCGATATCATTTGAAAAAAATAGGATCCTCTCATATATAGGAAGAAATACATTGGCGATTCTGGCGATGCATAAATTTATATTGATTCTGTTCCAGATGAAGTTAGGACAAAATGGTGCAGACGGGGGCTTTCTGTTGATCATTCTGTGGGATCTTTTTATGACCTTAGCTGCTACTGGCGGGTGCCTTGCGGTAGAAAAAATACTGGAGGCATATTTCCCCTGGCTTTTTGCAAAACCCAAAAGTACAATGCTAAGAATGCGCTAATATTTTTTAAAAGAATAAAGAAAATGGCATAAAAGAGATCAAAAATGGTATATACAATGATATAATCTGCAATGACGCAAAAAAGTGCATATTGGTGCAAGGGTGCATCATCTTGTTTGCAATTTGGAAAATACATATAATCATCATATATGTTTTTTATTTGATGATTAAGATTGATTTTCATGATCAGGGGGACGATATGACAGAGCGAATGGACGAGATATCGATTGAAATGCTGGGAGCATTTTCTGTTAGATATCGTGGAAATGAGATTGTTCTGGGGCGAAACTCTACTGCGAAATTTATTCAGCTGCTGCAGTTGGTTTGGCTTCGCGGTGAACAGGGGATTTCCAAACAGCAGGTTCTTCGCTGTCTGTATGAGGGGGATGATCTTTCTAATCCGAACAACAGTTTTAATAACCTGTTGTTTCAGACCAGAAAACAGATGGTCTGCGCAGGCCTTCCGCACATGGATTATATCGTGAAGATGGGAAAGATTTATATACCGGACCCGAATGTTCCGATTCATGTTGATGTGTTGGAGTTTCGAGAGGCGATTGCGGCTGCGAGGCGGGAGAATGTGAATGAAGAGCGAAAGCTTTCCTTCTATCGAAAGGCTTTCGACCTGTATCAGGGAGTGCTGCTTCCGGAACTCGGAAACAAGTCCTGGGTAGTGACGGATGCTGCAAAGCTGCAGGATGAATTTTCGGAAGCGGTGAGGTATATCGGCGAGGCTGCCAAGAGAGAAAAAGATTACGAAGAGATGTACCATATCTATGAAAAGGCAGCCAGGATCTATCCGGACAATGATTGGCAGGCAAATCAAATCGAGGCTTTGATCTTTAAAGAAAATTTCAAAGATGCTCTTCGGCTGTACGACAGAACTGTCAATCGTTACTCCGATGAAATGGGCTTGCCGCCATCCGAGAAAATGCTTGAAAACTTTCGCAGAATGTCTCAGAAGGTGGTATCTCCGGTATCGCAGATCCGGGATATTCAGTCTTCCCTGCAGGAAAAAACGATGGACGGAGGATACTATTGCAACTATCCTGGTTTTATTGACGTTTATCATGCAATGGAAAGGAACATGGTCCGGTCGGGGGAATCTGTGTTCTTGCTGCTTTGTACGCTGGTGGATTATGCAGGAAAGCTTATTCAGAATCGCAATAAGCTGGAAACAAGATCGGATGTATTGAAGCAGTGCATTGGAAAGAGCCTTCACCAGGGAGATGTCTATACCAGGTACAGTGCTTCACAATATTTAGTCCTTCTGCCGGGAAGCAGTATGGAGGAATGCGACGCAATATCCAAGAATATCAGCGCGAAGCTTCAGGAGATGGAAGGAAACCGGGCGGGAGTTCGGTACAGCAGTGTATCGCTGGCAAATATGCCGTATGTGATACCGGGAAAATAAGGACAACATAGATGAACTTGACATCAGAGGATTTGACATCATGTGGGATTGATATACCGAATCTGATTGTACTGGGAATTCACCGTTCCTGCGGCTATGACTGCGAAGGTGAAATCTGGCATCAGTATCAGAAAGAGTCGATTTCATTCGGCAGTTTAATGGCTGCCGCCAAGCTTTTGGGACAGTTTATGGATGACCTGGACTTTCCGCAGCGCGCCATGCTGCCCAGAAGCTTTCATACAGGCAGCACAGCGGTATACAACCACAGAAGGAAGAAAAAGATCGTGAAAACTATGGATAATTTAGAGGGCAGAAGCGGAAAAAAAGGAACTTTTATCGTACAGGTCATGTATCGTCAGAATGCGACATGGCAGGGGCAGGTCACCTGGGCGGAACAGGATAAAAAAGCCTATTTCCGCAGTGCACTGGAACTGATGCGTCTGATCGACGATGCTATGAACGATGGAGAAAAATCAGCTTTTCTGCCATCGTCCGGAAGCTCCGCAGGGGAGGACGAGACCTGAGTGCGTCACCGGAAGACCGACCTCATCTGCTGTGACCTGTCCGCCGAAACGAGCAGAATATACACTGTTCAGCATGTAAGACAGCACAGCGGGCTGAAGTCCTGTGGTGTAGGAATTCAAAAGAACGAATAGAGGATCTTCTGTCAGAAGGTCTGCACAAAGTTGCAGAAACGCGTAGATGTTCTCTTCCATCTTCCAGATTTCACCCTTTGGGCCTCGTCCGTAGGAAGGGGGATCCATGATGATGGCATCGTAGCGGGAGCCTCTTCGGATCTCACGCTCTGCAAATTTTACGCAGTCATCCACAATCCAGCGTACGGGAGCCTGACCCAGACGGGAGATCTGTGCATTTTCCTTGGCCCAGGTCACCATTCCTTTTGAAGCATCTACGTGTGTGACACTGGCTCCGGCGGATGCAGCAGCCAGCGTGGCACCTCCGGTATAGGCGAACAGGTTGAGAACCTTTACAGAGCGGCCGCGCTGAACACTCTTCTCGATGATAGGTGTGAACCAGTCCCAATTTACAGCCTGTTCAGGAAAGAGTCCTGTGTGTTTGAAACTGAAGGGCTTCAGCATGAAATGCCGTTCTTTTCCGACGCCGGAATAGGAAATCATCCATTCCTCGGGTAAAGAGAAGAATTCCCAACTGCCGCCGCCGCTCTTGCTGCGGTGATAGTGGGCGTTTGGCTTTTTCCATTCTGTCCCGCGTTTTGTGTTCCATATCACCTGGGGATCGGGACGAATCAAACGATATTCTCCCCAACGTTCCAGTTTTTCACCATTTGAGGTGTCAATAACTTCATAATCTTTCCAATGATCAGCAAGCCACATATTTCCTAATCCTTATTCCATCCTGAAATTCTATGCCCGTACGCGGGCACTGCAATACAATTCGTTTATTTTGCATAAATGATCCGATTCCATACAGCTGCTGTGAACGGAATAAATCGGCGGATGAACCTTTCTGTGAAGGATAGTGTAGTACATTGCGCACATTTCTTGCAACAGATGACTTGAAAACACATGGTGTTGACGCAGAAAGGAGCAAAGCTTAAAATGTTCGGAGTGTATAAGTGTATACAATCATGAGAACGGGAGGATATGGAAATGACAAGCGGACAAATTACCATGCTGATCACCATGGCAGTATATCTGATTGCCATGGTGGGCATAGGTTTCAAGCTGACGGAGAAAAACGAAACGGTAGGGGATTTTTTCCTGGGAGGACGTCAGCTGGGACCTCTGGTCACTGCAATGAGTGCAGAGGCTTCGGATATGTCAAGTTATCTTTTGATGGGACTTCCTGGACTTGCGTATCTGTCCGGAACGGCGGAGGTCGGGTGGACAGTAATCGGTCTTGCTGTGGGGACGTATCTTAACTGGCTTATCGTCGCAAAGCGGCTGAGAAGGTATACGGAACGGATTGGCTCCATTACAATTCCGGAATTTTTCTCCAATCGATGGGGCGACAGGCACAACCTTCTGACTGCAATTGCGGCGGTTTGGATCATTGTCTTTTTCGTGCCGTATACGGCATCCGGGTTTGCAGCCTGCGGAAAACTATTCCGATCCCTGTTTGGGATTGACTACCATATCGCAATGATTGTAAGCGCCGTGGTAATTATTTTCTATACGGCATTGGGGGGCTTCCTTGCTGCATCACTCACGGATTTCATACAGAGCATCATCATGTCGCTTGCGCTTCTTGCAATTTTGCTTTTTGGAGTTTTTCAGGCGGGCGGCTTTGAAATGGTGATGGAAAATGCCAGGTCACTCCCGGGATATTTGTCCTTTACACAAACCTATGATCCTGTGACGCGAACATCCTCTGCATATGATTTGCTGGAGATATGTTCCACACTGGCGTGGGGATTGGGATATTTTGGAATGCCGCACATCCTCCTGCGGTTCATGGCGATTGAAAATGAGGAGAAGCTTGGACTTTCGAGAAGAGTAGCTTCTGTCTGGGTTGTTATTTCGATGGCAATTGCGGTACTGATCGGCATGTCTGGTCTTGGAATGTCGGTTCGGGGGGCGGTTCCGGTATTGGAGGGATCGGCATCAGAAACCATTATCGTAGAGGTCGCAAATCTTCTGTCTACTTATGGAATTCCGGCGGCACTGCTGGCAGGAGTTGTCCTGTCGGGCATATTAGCCAGCACGATGTCTACGGCAGATTCACAGCTCTTGGCGGCTTCGTCATCGGTGAGCAACGATCTTCTGGTTAATGTACTGCACCTTAATATTAAGAAGGAACAGAATCTGCTGGTGTCACGTCTGAGCCTGGTACTGATTGCTGTTATCGGAATCGTGCTTGCCTGGAATCCTGAAAGTTCCGTGTTCGGGATCGTAAGTTTTGCATGGGCAGGATTCGGAGCATCCTTTGGGCCTCTGGTGCTCCTTGCACTTTTCTGGAGAAGATCTAATAAATACGGTGCCTTGGCTGGGATGATAACAGGCGGCGTGATGGTTTTCGTATGGAAATTTGCTGTTCGACCCAAAGGCGGCATTCTCGGAATATACGAGCTGCTTCCTGCTTTTGTACTTGCAATTCTCGTGAACGTTCTGGTGACGCTTGTGACACCGCAGCCGGAGAAGGAAATCCTGGATTGCTATGATTCGCTGCAGAAGAGAAGCGGGTACAAGAATTAAATCTCAGTGAGATTGCTGCAGTGCAGAATCCATTGACACGTCGCCCGGCGTGTGCCTGAACTGCGGCAATATAATCCGGAAAACGGATCTGAAACTACTATGACTGCTCACGCAGGCGACGGAACGAATAAAAATCAGCGGCTGCGCGCCTGCACGAGCAAACTCGTACATCCACGCAGCTGCTGTCCGGGATTTTTACAGTAAAAAATAACAGAAACGCAGAAAATAGGTCTTGCATAAAAAAAAAGCTTCGTGTAGAATAAACATCGCTGTGACATGATAGCGATGAAGCGAGAGGTTGCCGAATAAGAGGATTAAGAGTCTGAATGTTCGGGTTACTCCGTGGAGCGAATGTCTGGGGTGTCTGCAAGACCTGGCAGACTGGCCCAAGAATCTGACGACAAGTCACTGTACCGAAGAACAGTCTGCCCTGAGCAGAAACGACGTGATAAGCGTCCTGTCAACGGTTCGCCGTTGACCTTTCTTTTGAGAAAGGCAGGACACGCACGGGAGTGTGTACAGTCACCGCTTGTCGTACTTCATTAAAAAGTGCGAATAAGGAGGCGACTTTTTTTATGGCTAATCAGGTAATGAGAATCACATTGAAGGCATATGATCATGAGC
>CAVAJA010000162.1:0-3977 GCA_963588615.1 Lachnospiraceae bacterium
GAACACGGCGAACATGGAGAGCACCATCTTTTCCGAGCGATCCATGCGGACAATCACGGAGCAGCCCGGTCCGCAGCTTTTCCGTTTCAGATTCGCGGCAATTCGATCCGTCAGGCGGTCAAATTCGTCGTATGTGATCTTCCTGCCGCCGCATTCGAGTGCGATCGAATCCCCTGCAAATCTGCCCTTTCTCTCCAGGATCAGCTGCTGTACCGTGATCTGCTTTTCCGTGCTCTCCGTATTCTCCATGACCTCTACAACCTCTCTATAATTTCATCATCCAGTCCGCTCTCACCCACTGCCGGATTCAGCTCCAGAAGGGTGAGGCATTCCTCTTTGCCCAGCTCTTTTTTCATGAGATACAGAACTCTCGTCCCCGCCGAGGAAAGGTAGGTGACGTCCTTCATGTTGATCTCCGCCCGGCTGATTCCGGGTCTTGCCTGTTCAAAGCACTCCAGAATTTTCGGGGCGCTCAGGGTATCAATTCTGCCGGAGAGCCGCAGCTTCAGGACAGCTCCTTCAACGGACGACTCCAGGGAGAACGCTTCTTCCCTTCCTGCATCCTTAAATTCCTTTCCCGGCGTCAGCCTTGAGACGAAGGTGAGCTTTTTCTGCAGCACCTTTCGGATCTTCCCCGCGGCCTTGTCCGAAAGTCGGGAATAGGTCAACAGCTCGGATTCCTCCGGGAGGAGTGCACACCGCTCTGCGTCAAGTCCTGCTTTTTTAAACAGCTCCGCATCCCTGCCAAGGGGTCTCTTGGCCGTCTCCTTCGTAATGCCTCCGTCGGATGCCCAGTTGTACATGGTAAAGAGCATTCCGATGGTCCGCATAAAATCATGAAGGGGATAGAGTGATTGAATCACATTTGCAAAAAGATATCCATTCCCCGGATCGGTTGTTACGTACACCGATCCCTTATGATCATACAGGATCCGCGCAATATTCTCACGCACCGTCGCAGCCTCTGCTGCCGTGAGGTACATCCCAAGCCCTTCGACGACGATGCAGATCGGCCCTTCGATGGCATCTGTGATCCGGCAAAGCGATTCGTAGTTGGTGGCATCTGCCGCATGGTACTCGCAGTTCGAAAGCCCCAGCTTTTCTGCGATCGGAGCGAGCTCCTGCGTCACGACCGGGAAATCCGCGCCGTAATAATGGAAGCCCTCTCTTGCCAGCTGCATCCCTCTCGGGGAGTACCCGCAGGCAATGTCCAGCACATTTCTGCAGCCGGATGTACGGATATAATGGTTGATGGACTTATATCGAATCTCATGAATGATTGGATTGAGAAAGCACATCGTTTCCGAATACGGTATTGCAGCGGCATCCATCGCATCCAGTCCGATCAGCCCGGCAAACTCCAGGGCCTCCGGAATCTGTGCCAGATACAGCCAGTACGAGGTCAGCTTTGCTGTCTCAAATGCTCTGTTGGAATCTTCTCTGAAATTCTCAGCCATAACCTAACTCATCTCCCTCTTTGAGGTATTTCTTCAGTCCTCTGCCTCCGCAATCAGCATGGTCTCCATCAGAACCGTCCCGATGACAGGATGACGAATCTTAAAACGATATCCCAGTCCCAGGCTTTCCAGCATGGGCTTGATGGTGTAAAAATCCGAAGCATTGTGGTAAATGCTGATCAGAAGTGTCGGCTTCTGCGTGCGGATGGTCTCCATTGCTCCGGCCAGAAGCATCTGCTCCGCCCCCTCCACATCGGTCTTGATCAGGCCGACATGCAGGTCATTCTCCTTTACAAAATCATCCAGCGTCACAACGTCCACCGTCTCGGTTGCGAGGTACGGCATGGTGCTCTTGTCAACGTATGCATTGGTCGCGCTGACCACCGCATTGGTCATCTCTGCCGTTCCCTTTTTATCTCCCAGCGCATATTTGCACGGAACGACGCGGTCAAGGCCGTTCATCTCGATGGTTTTGAGCATGTCCTGATAATTCTTCGCGGTCGGCTCGAAGGCGTAGACCTTTCCGGAGGTCAGCTCCGAGAACAGAAGCGCCGAGTCTCCGATGTAGGCACCGGCATCAATGATGTCCTTGTCCGCGAACCTTCCGGGGTTCTCGATGTCCTTCACGCCGCACCCGTCCACGAACACGCAGGCCTCGAACCGCGGCGTCGGGAGCATGTACCCGTTGTAGTAATAGCAATCCTTGGAGAGGCGCAGGACCTCCTTTTCGAAATGCTCCTCCATGAAGGAGAGCTTCTCCATCTCCTCCTGCGTGAACTCCGGAAGGAGCGTTCCCTCCTGGGACTTCAGGATCTGAAGTCGGCGAATGATCTGCGTCACCTGGCGGATGCTCTCCTTATCCAGTCCTCTGGTGAGCGCCAGGAATTTATCCTTGAACGAGGGATCCTCTTCCTCTGATACCGGAAAATTCCTGTAGTAGCCCTTTTCGACGTGTCTGTCCTCCAGCCTTCTGCCTGCTGCTTTCTCTGCATTCTGGGCTGCAGCCAGAGAATTCAGCTTCGCATAGATCTGATTGGTCTTGTTCAGAAGCTGTGACTCCTTCTGATTCATCTCCTGAATTTCATTTTCTGTTATCATGTCACTCATCTCCTGTCTGTGATGCACCGGCGATTCCCGGCGGCGTTCTTAGGTATTGTCTGTATTTTCCCGGTCATAGCTTCCATTTGTCCACTTTGAAAGCATCTCGTCGTATCCTGCGACAACCTCTGCCTTCATATAGAGGTCGTTGTGGAAATTCTTCGGAAACTCCAGAATGGTAATGTTCCTGTAAAGGCTCTTCACCGCACCGATCTTAATGGCCTGTGTGGTGGGGTCATAATCCAGCTTCGCGTCCAGATAGAGGACCGGCCCTGCGTACTTTGTGTTCTTTTTTATCGTTCTCATCAGGTCGATCACGGCGTTCTGCTTTTTCAGAACCTGCTCGATCGGCTCCTTGACGGGTGAATCGCCGTAGTTCTGGCTGTTCTTCATCACCATCTGAATATAGGGATCATCCTTCGTCAGAACCGGCAGCACCTTTCCGGGGTACATCAGCTGGATCAGGGTGTCTCCCATGAAGACGTGCTTCCTTTCGCCGGTAAGCTTCTCCCACTCGGCTGCCAGGGAAACGGCCAGCTGTCCTCCGAAGGAAAATCCTGCAAAGCCCCAGAGCCGTCCTTTCTCCTTCAGCTGCTCCTGCACTTCCTTCATATAGAAGGCGATGAGCGTATCGTAATCGTAGTCCGGGCTGGCTGTTTTAATGTGATCCAGGAACGGTTCGATCATGAGAATGTTGAAATATTTTCCCCATTTCTCACAGACCATCCCGAGGCCGCTCACCGGAATGATGCCGTCCACCAGGACGAGCACATCCTTGGAGTCTTCGTATTCCTCATAGAACCAGGCAATCTGTTTCCCGGTGCTGACGATGTCGCGGATGTTCTTGAGCCGCATGACATCGGAGACCGTGATGCGGGGATCGTATTTTTCCGCTTCTGTGACGAACTGTACTGCCAGAATGGAATCCATTCCCAGCTTCATCAGGTCATCCGTCACACCGAACTTGATATCCGGAAGGAGCTTCGCTGCGGCCTTCAGCAGCTGTTCCTCGATGTAGTCTGCCGGCTGCACATTCAGTGTCAGAGAGTCGAAATCCGGCATCGGAAGTGCCTTTCTGTCGACCTTTCCGTTGATGTTCCTCGGAAATGCTTCCAGTGCAATCCAGTACAGCGGCACCATGTAGCGCGGCAGCTTCGAAGCAACATACGCACTAAGCTCTGGCGGTGTTACAAGCTCCTTCGTCTCATCCGGCACATAATAGCAGACCAGCATGCCGGCATTGTTCCTGCTGATGACCTTGCAGACCGCATCCTTTACTCCGTCCATCGCGACAATGGTGGATTCAATCTCTCCCATCTCCACGCGCTGTCCGTTGATCTTGGTCATGTTGTCTTTTCTGCCGCAGTAGTAGAACACGCTGTTCTCGTCGAACTGCATCAGATCGCCGGACTTGTACATTCT
>CAVAJA010000163.1:0-11762 GCA_963588615.1 Lachnospiraceae bacterium
GCCGGACATACCCGTTTCGCTCCGAGACAAGAGACAGCGACGCGTATACATCCAGATACGCAATGGCCTTGGCCGCCTTCTGAATCTCGACAAGACGCGCTTTGATTGCACAGCGAAGCTTATCGAATTCCTCATACTCCAGATCGTTCAGCTTATCCTCAGCACCGAGAATGCGCGCCTCCAGCTCTTTGAGCTCCGGCATCGTGTAGCGCTCGCTTCCAACCAGCGTCTGCTTACGCTCAAAATAATCCGGAACCAGATCCCGGAACGAATTGGTCACCTCGAAGAAATAGCCGAATACGTTGTTGTATTTCACCTTCAGATTCTTGATGCCGGTGTCGGAGCGGACCTTCTCCTCCAGCTCCATCAGAAGCTTCCTGCCGTTTGTTTTCGCGTCTCGGAATCCGTCAATATCTGCATTGTAGCCGTCACGGATGATGCCGCCCTCCTTCATGGCAAGAGGCGGTTCATCGACAAGGGCTTCCGATAAGCGATCCACCAGATCCTTGAAATCACCAAGATCCTCTGCAATGCGGCAGAGCTCCCCCTCTTCAAAGCAGACAAGAACCTGCCGCAGCGGCCCAATCATGCGAAGCGATTCCCGAAATGCCAAAAGATCCCTCGGATTGGCACTGCCGTAGCTGATCTTGGTTAAAAGACGCTCAAGATCGTAGACCGGCGAGAGATATTCGCGAAGCTCATCCCGGTCCACACTGTGATTCGACAAGGCCTCAACCGCATCGAGGCGCATCTCAATGGCCTCCTTATCGATCAGAGGCTGTTCCAGAAACTGATGCAGGAGCCTTGCCCCCATGGCGGTTTTGGTTTTATCCAGGACCCAGAGAAGGGACCCGTGAACCTTTTTTTCACGCAGTGTCTGCGTCAGCTCCAGATTCCGTCTGGTTGCCGTGTCGAGGAGCATGTACTTGCCGGCAAGATACACATCGATTCTGGTGAGGTTGGAGAGCTCATTCATCTGTGTATCGTACAGATAACGAAGAAGCGCGCCGCAGGCTAAGGCTGCCGCCTTCAAACCGTCGATTCCAAGAGCCAGCAGGCTGGAAACCTGAAAATGCCGAAGGAGAATCTCCTGACAGTCCTTTTCGTTGTAATAATGCGGATCCAGCGTATTGACCACAATGGAAAGACGGTTTCTCAGATCTTCTGCCGGAACATCGCTCATGAGAAAGGCCTCATTGCAGATGATTTCCGACGGCATATACTTCTGAATCTCATCCAGAATCTTCTGGCTTCCGGTGACCTGCGTCGCATGAAAATCACCCGTGGAAACGTCTGCCACGGCAATGCCGGCCAGAAGCGTCGTTGCATCATAGAACACCGCCAGAAGGTAGTTGTTCTTATGTTCATCCAATGTCTCCGGGCTTACGTTCGTGCCGGGTGTCACAATCCTTGTCACTTCCCGCTTTACCAGACCTTTGGCAAGCTTCGGATCCTCGACCTGTTCACAGATTGCTACGCGATATCCCTTCTCCACCAGCTTCGCAATGTAAAGATCCACCGCGTGAAAGGGGATGCCGCACATGGGTGCCTTCTCAGCAAGACCGCAGGCTTTTCCGGTTAACGTCAGCTCCAGTTCTCTCGATGCTGTCAGCGCATCATCAAAAAACATTTCATAAAAATCTCCCAGCCGATAGAACAGCAGGCATTCAGGGTGTGCCTGTTTGGTTCGGAGATATTCCTGCATCATAGGAGATACATCTTCAATTCTGGGATAGGACATTGTCTACCTCTGTCTGTGCTGTGTTAATAGCCCTTCTGGTTTTCTCCCAGTACGGTTCCGAAATAGTAAAAGTTTCTGCACTCATCCAAAGTCACATCGTAAAATTTTCCGATCATGGAAGCATCTCCCTTCACATGAACAACGATGTTGTTGGACAGACGGCATGTGATGTAGGAAGGATCCTGACTGTTCACCTCCTCTGCGAGGGCTGTCATCGTTCGTCCCCTCAAGGAAGCAGCACGTTTCCTGGCGTTGTCCTGCACGGCAGCCAGAATTCTGTCAAATCCCTCCTGCACCTCCTCCTTCGGAACCTGCTCCATGGATGCCGCCGGCGTACCTCTCCGGGGAGAATAGATAAAGGTATATGCGTTGTCGAATCCGACCTGCTGCACGACGTCAATCGTATCGTCGACATCCTTCCTGGTCTCTCCGGGAAATCCGGCGATGATGTCCGTCGTGATGGCAGCGTCCGGTACCAGCTCCCGGATCTGCCTTGCCTTTTCCATGAATTGCTCTCTGGTGTAGCGGCGGTTCATACGCCGAAGAATCTCGTTCGAACCGGATTGAAGCGGGAAATGAATGTGTCTTGAAATATTCGGGTGATCCCGGATCACCTCCAGAACATCCTGTCCCATGTCCTTGGGATGCGGCGTCATAAACCGAACTCTTTTCAGTCCCGGAACCTCGGCAACGGCAGTAAGAAGCTCCGCAAAGGAACAGGGATTTTCCAGATCCTTTCCGTAGGAATTCACGTTCTGTCCAAGGAGCATTACTTCGACGACTCCGTCTGCCGCCAGACGCTCACATTCCCGGATGATGTCCCCGGGCTCGCGGCTCCTCTCATGCCCTCTCACATAGGGAACAATGCAGTAGGTGCAGTAATTATCACAGCCGAACATAATATTGATGCCGGATTTGTAGGAATACTTGCGCTCTACCGGAAGATCCTCAACAATTTCGTCCGTGGCATCCCAGAGTTCTGTCAGCTTATGCCCTTTTCCGCTGGGATCATAGGCACCGTTCTTCGATTCATAGACACCGCACAGATACTCAGGAAAACAGAACAGGTTGTGTGTTCCGAAAATAAGATCCACATAGGGATAGCTTTTCCTGATCTTTTCTACCGCACTCTTCTCCTGCGTCATGCATCCGCACACGGCAATCTTCATATAGGGGTTGGATTTTTTATGATGTGCGGCACGGCCAAGGCGGCCGAAAAAATGCTGGTCGGCATTATCACGAACCGTACAGGTGTTGTAAATCACAAAATCGGCGGACTCCTCCTGAATCTCTTCATACCCCGATGCCCGAAGAATTCCGGAGAGCTTCTCGGCATCTCTTGCATTCATCTGACAGCCGAAATTATGTACGTGAAAGGTTGGCGTCCGTCCCAGACGTCCCGCCAGCTGCGCCGTATAGAGCGCAGATTTGCGCAGATACTCCTGCTGCCGTTCCAGCTCCTTTGCAGATGCCTCGCGGCGCTCTTTATCGGAGCGCTGCACCGGCATGGGGACTCTTGCCGCGGTCTTCTGCGGCATCGAAGTGGTCTTACGATTGTTTTTCTGTGCGTCAGTCTGCATCAAGTTCATATCCTGCATATTGATTCATTATCCTTATGATTGTCTCGGCGCCCAGCACCATCTCCTCGGCCACGACGTATTCATTGCGTCCATGATAGTGATATGCTCCGGTAAAAAGATTCGGGCAGGGAATGCCCATGAAGCTCATTCTTGCCCCATCGGTTCCGCCTCGAATCGGTTCCACGACCGGCGTGATCCCGAGCTGCTCCATTGCCCTTTTTGCATTTTCAACAAGGTGCATGTGCGGCCGGATCTTTTCCGCCATATTATAATAACTGTCAGCAGTCGTGACCGTGACAACGGTATCCCTGTACCTCTCGTTCAGCTTGTCTGCCGCTTCCTTCATGACCTGCTTTCTCTTTTCAAAAAGTGCTCTGTCATGATCCCGAATGATATATTCCAGTTCCGCTGCATCCGCGGTTCCCTTCATCGCCTCCAGGTGATAGAAGCCCTCATAGCCTTCGGTATTCGCGGGGATCTCCTTTGGCAGGAGTTCATTGTACTCCATTGCCGCCAAAAGCGCATTCCGCATGACGCCCTTCGCGCTTCCGGGATGCGCAGACACTCCCTGCACCGCAACGACAGCAGTTGCCGCATTAAAGTTCTCGTATTCGAGCTCTCCGACCGTTCCTCCGTCGACGGTATACGCATAGTCCACGGCAAACTGCTCCGTGTCCATATTCATGGTACCGTTTCCGACCTCTTCATCCGGGGTGAACATAATCCGAATGGTTCCGTGCGCAATGTCCCTGTGATGAAGGAAGAAGGATGCAGCCTCCATAATCTGTGTGATCCCGGCTTTATCATCCCCTCCAAGAACTGTGGTCCCGTCGCTCACAACAAGCGTCTTTCCAGCCTTCCCGGCCAGTTCCGGGAATTCTTCCGGTCCCATGGAAAGATTCCGCTCCTCATTTAAGAGAATCCGTCCTCCGTCATAATGTTCGATGATGTGCGGATGAATCTGCGGATGTGTCCTGGCATCTACCGCGTTTGAAGTGTCCATGTGTGCCGCAAGGCCCAGGATAGGGGCCAGATTTTCCCTCTTTTTCGCAACAGAGTCGGCTCTTTTTGCCAGCTCCTCTTTGGGAGCTGCGGGAATGGTGGCCGGAATGGTGGCATAGACATAGCACTTCTTCTCATCCAGCCGGACATCCGAAGCCCCCATCTCTTTCAGTTCCCGGTAAAGAAGTCTGGCAAGATCGAACTGGCATGCGGTGGACGGCGTGTCTGCAACGCCTTCCTCCGACTGTGTATAAATCGATGCATAACGAACAAAGCGCTCCGCTGTTTCCCTGGTATCAAAGTGAATGGTTGGCATTTTCTCGACCTTTCTTTTGAGAAGACCTTTTGTAAGAAGATCTTTCTTTTAAGAAGCCGGCATCCGGCTTCCACGTTTGCTGCGGTATCCTCTGCAGAAATCCCGACCAAATTCGTTGGGAATCAAAATTCTGTACTGGTACGCCCTTTTTTCTGTCATTCCCACGCGCTGCGTGACTCCAAGAGAAGTCAGAACCTTCAGAACGGTGGAATACTGTATGGATTTGCGGTGAATTCCTACCGCATGCTCCAGATCCTTTGCCGTAAAGACTTCCGGCAGCACCGGAGCTGCCGGAAGAAAAATAGAATAATCCTCCGCGCGCTCCAGAATCAGATCCGAAACAATCTCGGAGGGAACCCTGTCAAAACGATGTGCTCCCCGCTTTTTGTCCTTGCTCCAGCCGTCCTGCAGCTTGTATTCGCTCATGTCGATGAGCACGGGTTCCACCCTGAGATTGGGGTGCATCAGAAACTCCTGAATGGATGACAGTTCCCGGAACAGTTCGTATCCGCTGCCGATAAAATGTGAAGTGTTCTGCTGCGTGATTTTCCCCGTCGAAGGATCCATCCAGCAGATCGTCTTCCTGTGCGGAATCGGATAAAGGATGGTCACCTGATACTCCGGAAGGAAAGCCGAAAGCTTTCCCTTCATGGAACCAAAGCCTGCCGTCTGAACTTCAAGGATGGTACGTCGGTTCTCATCGCAGATATCAGCGATGTAGGAACCCACGGGAATCTCCTGATGTGCCGGATCGGGATCTTTATAATTTTTTAAAATGGCATGCATCGACTTCTCCTTCTGCATGCCGATTCCGATCCTTTCCCTTTCTTTCGGGGTCAGAACGGACCGCACCGCCTCGTCCAGCGGCAGCGCAGCTTCACCGATGAGCATGTTCTCTCTCCTGTCACAAACATCGCGCCTGCAGAACTCAATAAGATCCCCTGCGCAAAATCTCACGAACCTTGGCAAAGGCAGCCTCTTCTCCTTCGTCTGCCAGAAGCTGCAGCAGATATTCCAGAAGTTTCGCGGTATCCGGGTGCAGGAAGCGCGCTGTATTCCCTCGCTGATAATAGGCAAGAGCATCCGTCTGCCGGTAGGATGCGCCATTGTACGTCTTGGATGCGGCAATGCGGTCCATGAACATCTCAATGACATAGCGAAGAGGCATGCGGCAGGGCATGATGCCGGAGCCGTTAATGCCTCCATTCATCTGGGCGGAGTAGTCCAGCCAGTATTCGTAATGATGTTTGTTGCGCCCCTTATGGTGAAGCCAGGAGGTGGACATTCCGATGTCCTCCCGCTCCGCATTATTCGGGGAGCGTGTCCCCTGATAATATCTTGCACCGACCAGAAATTCTGTGGGGCTGTACTTGGAAAGATCATGCGTCAGCCCCTGCCAGATCAGACCGACCTGCACGCATTCCCGGAACACCAGATGACGGTGGTGCGTGATGGTCCTGAAATGCCGCAGTGCTTTGCGCAGCGTGATCGGCGGACGATCTGCCGTCCGATCGATTCCCGCACGGTCTTTGTTTTTTTTCTGTACTGAATTTTCCATGTTCTTATTCTGCAGAAACATCCTTCATCTGAATTCCAACGAAAGCCCTCGGCGGACCTTCCCTTCTTGCCTGCAGAATCTGCACACAGCGTCCGCCCACATTGATCAGACGCTGATCCTTTATTCTCTCGGGAATCTCCGAAAAGGGAGTTTCTCTTGCAGTATCCATGACAAGCTTCCATCGATAACCGGACGGAAGCTTGGGGAGGGCCAACGTCTGCGCATGCCAGTGCATATTCAAGGCAACATACAAAAAGTCATCGGAAGGGTTCTCCGATGCATAATGTTCCGGCAGCAGAATTCCTGCCGTGTGTGAATACCCCGACAGATCCGGCTTCCAGGCTTCCTTTCCGTGAAATGAGACATCCGGATATCCGATGGCAGCGGGATCATTGAAGGTAAAGGGCAGAGGTCTTCGGAACACGGCGTGTTCCTGCCGGAATTTGAGCAGGTGCTGCGTGAAGTGAAAAAGTGCCTTGCTCCCCGCCGTCTCTCTCCAGCTTACCCAGCCGGTCTCATTGTTCTGGTTGTAGGGATTATTATTGCCGCCCTGCGAATTGCATCGCTCGTCTCCTGCCAGCAGCAGCGGAGTTCCCTGTGCCAGAAGATTCAGCGCCATGAAATTCCGAAGCTGCCGGTTCCGCAGCTCGCGGATATCCTTTTTCTGACTCGGTCCCTCAATTCCGCAGTTCCAGCTCCAGTTATTGTCGGAGCCGTCGCGGTTATTCTCACCGTTGGCCTCATTGTGCTTCCAGTTGTAGGAAACAAGATCTGCAAGTGTGAACCCTTCATAATTGGTGACATAGTGCACCCGTCCGTGCCCTGAGGGAACCGCAATAAACTCCTTGATGAATTCTCTCAGAACCTGGTTGTCGCTCTTTACAAAACGCCTCACAAGCGTCTGAAAATGATCCGTATATTCACACAGATGCTGAACCGATGGCTTTCCGGTGCAGGGGTTCTCCTTGTCCTTTTGCTGCAGCTCGGCGTAAGGAAAGTCATAGTAGAAAATTGCGGTATCACTCAGCATAGGGTCAGATGCAATGGTCTGGAGTGCCGCGGCGCTTCCCTTCAAGTGAAAGCCGTCTATGCCGTAGTGCGTGACATAAAATCTGGCAGTCTCCAGCTGTGTCTGAATGGTCACCGTATCCGGGAAAAACAGCTGCAGAAAGACTTCAATATCCGCTGCATGAAGGGCATCCACCATGCTCTTGAATTCAATCTGCGGCGTATCGGAATAGGCATAGGCACTCTTAGGCGCAAAATAACACCCCTCACCGAAATTCCAGTAGGACTCCTCCCTGTTGTCTCTGAGTTCATAGATCGGCAAAAGCTCCACGCCGTTGACGCCCAGTCTCTTGAGGTACGGAATCTTCTCCGTGACCCCCTGGAACGTTCCAGCTGCCTTGACATGCGCCGTCTTTGATGCCGTAAATCCCTGAACATGCATACAGTACAGAACGCGCTTTGACCAGTCTCTGTGGCGCGTGCTGCCGTAAGCGGGCAGAGAATCTTCTTCATACGGGAAAGGACGCGACAGGACGAGCTCCTTCCCGTCCTTTTTCGTTCGGATCAGCTCTCTTGCATAGGGATCGCAGAACGTGAGGTCATCGCGATAATAGCGGTATCCCCACTCAGAAGGATTGAGATCACTGATTCTGACAGAGTACAGACTTCCGTATCGATACTCATCCGTGAAGGGAATGCACACCATCTCAAGGTCCGGCAGATGATACAGCAGAAGACCGCAGGTTCTGCAGTTATAGAACACCGAGCTGAAGACAATACCCTCCCGCACAATCATAGTTCCGGGACGCACTGTGTAGGCCGGTGATGCAGTAAAGGTGTATGCCATCTGTCTTCTCCTTGTGATTGCCAATCCATCGCTCATACAGAGGTTTATTTTATCACAGTTTCAGACTATCTGGTGCAGCTATTCCCATGGCTTGATGCCCAGCGGCTCCAGAAATCTTGACGGCCGCCTTGGATTCTGTTCGGTTCCCCGGATATACAGGAGATTCAGCCGGTCTTTTGCTCTGGTAACGGCGACGTAGAACAGTCTCCTTTCCTCTTCCACTGCCTCTTCTGTTTTTGCATGATGCCCGGGAAAAATCCCCTCATTCAGATCCGGAATGAAAACCGTGCTGAATTCCAGCCCCTTGCTGGCATGCATCGTGGTTAAAAGGACGCCTTTTCCTTCCGGCGAAGCACCTTCCCTGCGCAGCGTGCTGTTCTTGTCCTGCAGCGCCGCAGCAAGCGCGGAGGGCGTTGTTCTCTGCAGCGCCCTGTAAAATTCTCCGGGCGTCGTGCAGCCTTCTGCGATGTTCTGAATCGATCCGCAAAGCGGTGTTTCGCACTGCAGCCTTCGCAGCAGAAAACAGCAGGAATGAGGAGGGGAAAGCCGCTGCAGTGTCCGAAGGTCTCTGCACAGCGCCTCCAGCTGCTCCCTCTCACCGCAGCCCCGGGGATACACCTCGCAGAGTTCTTTCTGGCGATAAGAAGACTCCTGAAATCGGCTTCGCAGCAGGAACCGTTCCGGAACGTTCAAAATTCGGAATAAATCCTTCCGCAGCAGACAATCCGCCGCCATTTCCTCCGACAGACGATAATAGGCTCCCACTGTCTGCAGCAGATTCTCCGCCTCCAGGAGAGATTTCCGGTCCATCGTGCCGCAATGGTCTCTGCCGCCCGTACTGTCTTTTGAGGAAGGAAAATGGTAGGAAAGACCACATTTTTCCAGTTCCTGCTTCAGTCCCTGCATCTGACGGTGACCTCGAAAAATGACAGCCGTATTTTCCCGCTCTCCTGCAGTCATTTTCTGAAGCTGCAGGCAAAGCCCCACATATTCGTCCGCCTCCGATTCATAAGGAAGCAGACGAACGCAGGACGATCCGTATTCTGTGCGTCTCTCTGAGAGAACGGACAGGACGCCCCTTTCATCCGATGTACGCACTGCCGCCGGCTTTTTGGGGATCCGATGCGCATTTTGCTGAATGATCCTCTGTCCGCAGTCAACAATCGGTTTCACACTTCGATAATTAGCGGAAAGCTGTATCATTTCAGAGGACGGGAATATCGTTGAAAAACGAATCATGATTCCGGGATCGGAACCTCGAAAGCCATAGATGCTCTGATCATCATCTCCAACAACAAACAGATTCTGCTCCCCTCCTGCCAGAAGGCGGATCCCCTCAAACTGCTCCTGATTGATGTCCTGAAATTCATCGATCAGAAAATATCGAAACCTTTTCTGCCAGAACTCCAGCACAGAAGGATGATTTTTCAGCATGCGAATGCATTCTGAAATCATGTCGTCGTAATCAAGAAGTGCATTTTCTTTCAGATATTGGCTGTAATCTGTGAAAAGCTGTCCAAAGACAGGATCCTGCATCAAGGTTTGTCCGGATGTGCCGGATTTAAGCAGTGAAATTTGAGAAGAAAGCTGTGAAATATCCTCCGCCCCGGGAGCATTGGCCTCCGGATGATAGCGGAAAAATAGGGTTCTGAGAAGCCTTCTGGATCGATCAGCATCAATGATGGAATAAGGTCTTGCAGAAGAGGTCTGCAGTAAGTGAAGAAATACAGAGTGAAAGGTGCCGAAGGAGACGGCATCGGCGTCGCCTTCGGGCAGCCCGCGTGCGCGTCTTCGGAACCTCTCCTGCATCTGACGCGCCGCTGCCTTTGAGAAGGTCAGAACCAGGATGGCAGCCGGCGGGATATGATGTTCCTGAATCAGAAAAAGAATCCGTTCCACCAGCACAAAGGTTTTGCCGCTCCCCGGCCCTGCGATGACCTCGCAGGGCCCGCGGAAGTGGCGAATTGCCTTCTGCTGGGACGGATTCCCCTCAATGCTGCAGCAAGTTAAATTGTTCGCAGAACCTTCCCTGTTCATCGGCAGATTCCCATTGAAACTTTTTGAAACTTCAGCACATGAAACAAATTCATATTCGTGTCTGTTTTCGGATCTATTCGGCAGACAGCTTTTCAACCGCAAAGCGGATTCGGGAAAGAGACTCCTCTCTTCCCAGAATCTCCATAATCTGCGTAGCTCCGGCCGGCGTTACCGCCTTTCCGGAAACAGCGATGCGCAGCGCCCAGATCACGGTTTTGTTCTTCAGTTCCTTCTCCTGTGCGTAGGCAGACAGCTTCTCGAACAGCGCATCATTGGTAAACTCCGGTGCACTTTCCAGAACCGGCAGCATCTCCTCGAGAATCTGCAGCGAGTTCTCAAGCGTTGCCTTCTGCTTTTTATTCTCAAAAAGGGACGTCTCGTATTCCGGGAGAGCCTGGAAGAAATCGATCATCTCCGGAATATCCGGGAATACCTCAATTCTGGTGCGAACCAGCTCAGCCACCACATGAAGATCAATATTCTCCTTGGAAACGGCCTTTTTAAGATAAGGCTCCGCCAGAGCATAGAACTGATCCGGATCCATCGCCTTCAGATATTCACCATTCATCCACCGCAGCTTCGTATAGTCAAACACGGCAGGAGATTTTCCGATGCGGTGATAATCGAAAGCCTTTACCAGCTCTTCCAGCGTGAAAATCTCCTGATCAGAATCCGGAGACCACCCAAGAAGCGCAATGAAATTCACCACTGCTTCCGGCAGAAAGCCCTGCTCGATCAGATCCTCATAAGAAGAATACCCGCTTCTCTTGGAGAGCTTCTTGTGATCCGCATCGGTAATCAGAGGACAATGGATGTACGCCGGAACCTCCCAGCCGAATGCCTCGTACAGGCGATTGTATTTCGGACTGGAGGAGATGTACTCATTGCCTCGAACCACATGCGTGATTCCCATCAGATGGTCATCCACCACGTTGGCAAAATTGTAAGTAGGGAATCCGTCGGACTTCATGAGAATCATGTCATCCAGTTCACTGTTGTCCACGGTGATGTCTCCGTACAGCTCATCATGGAAGGTCGTCGTTCCTTCCTTTGGATTGTTCTGCCGAATGACGAAGGGCTTTCCGGAGGCAAGATTCTCCTCAATCTCTTCCTTTGACAGGTGCAGGCAATGTTTGTCATAGACGCTGATCTCCTTGCCGTCAACGACCTGCTTCAAGGTCTCCAGCCGCTCCGGCGTGCAGAAGCAATAATAGGCCTCACCCTTTTCAACGAGCTGTTTCGCATAATCCATATACAGGCCGCTCTTCACCCGCTCGGACTGCACATAGGGGCCGACCGGTCCGCCAAGCTCCGGTGACTCATCCGGCAGAAGGCCGGTCTGCTGCATGGTGCGGTTGATGATATCAACAGCACCCTCCACAAGACGCTCCTGATCGGTATCCTCGATGCGGAGAATGAAATCACCGTCCTCATGTTTGGAAATGAGATACGCATACAGTGCAGTGCGCAGGTTTCCAACGTGCATTCTGCCGGTCGGACTGGGTGCATAACGAGTTCTTATTTTAACAGCCATGATATTTAGAAATTCCTTTCAGATGTACATTTCAGAGGCAGAACAGGGGAAAGAATCCTCGCCTCCGCGATGGTTTTCAGTATAGGCTTTTGCCGAGGGAAATGCAATCGCGGACCCGCACCATTCGCGCATCTCAGGG
>CAVAJA010000164.1:0-27070 GCA_963588615.1 Lachnospiraceae bacterium
TGGATATCGAGGGGCTCGGGGTGGATATTGTTGTGGTGGACAACGATCCGACCTCACGGTATGACGAGCCCGGGACGAAAAATGTGCACGTCGCTGCGTTGGAGGAGTCCTGTGGGTTCTCACATGCCAATAATATCGGATATGCGTGGGTTCTGGAACATTGCAGGCCGGATGCGGTGATCGCCTGCAACAATGATCTGGTGTTCTGTCAGAAGGATTTCTGTCGGCATCTGGAGCGGATTTTTGAGGAGAAGGATTCTCCTGAGATTGTCGGACCGGATGTTATGGATACAGAGACACTGCAGCATCAGAATCCGCTGGACACGAGGGGGAGAACCAGAAAAGAGGTGAAGCGGACGATATGGCTGAATCGGATGGGGCTTCGCTTCCTTCCGGTTCTGTACCCGGCGGTCGACGCCTATCTGCACTGTCTGGAAGAACCAAAAGGCAGAAGCCGTGCGGTGAGTTCAGAGAATAAAAAGGCACAGGATCATGTGATCCTGTGCGGGGCATGTCTGATTTTCGGACCGAAATTTCTACAGAAAGAAGTGCAGTTGTTTACGCCGGAGACGCAGTTCTATTATGAGGAGTATATTCTGGCAAAGCGGTGCGAAAAAATGGGGTTTCGCATGAGCTATCGACCGGAGCTGGAGGTTCTGCATCGATCCGGAACTGCCACGCACGCCCGTTTTCAGAGAAGAAAAAAATATCTGGAGCAGAAGCTGAAGAGGACGGCGGATGCCTGCGGGGTGTATCTGGGAGTTCTGGAAGACGCCGAGGCTTTCGATCGGAGACAACCATGCACATATCCCAATCGGCATGAGGAGGTAATTACAGCTGAGGGAGATAATTCTCTTTGGCGATTCCGGCGGAGACAGCTACAACAGAGGTCTTGTCCCGGTAGGACAGGGGCTTGCCCTCTGCGTCGGTCACCTTGCCGCCCGCGGCCTGCAGAATGCAGGCGGCAGCTGCATAATCCCACAGATGAATTCGGAGCTCAAAATACATGCCGATTCGACCGGAGGCGACCATGCACATATCCCAGGCGGCGCTGCCGCTGCGGCGGATGTCAATGCAGCGGGAAAGGTAGGCATAGCCGAGATCGAAGGACTTTCTTGCGAGCTCTTCGTAGTAAGGGGTCGTACCCATGGTGATCAGGCTGTCTGCCATGGAATCGTCGGAGGTATGAATGGGGGTTCCGTTCTCCCAGGCACCGACGCCGATCAGACCGGTGAACAGCTGCTCGGAGAAGGGATTGTAGATGACACCCATCCAGGGCTTTCCGTCCTTTAAGAGACCGATGCTGGTGACGCTCGGCTGATATCCCTTCATGAAATTGGAGGTCCCGTCAATGGGATCAATGACAAAGGTATAGCCGTCCTCGTATTCGGGCAGGAAGACAGCGGCACCGTCTTCTTCGCCGACAAAATGGGCGTCCGGGAGGATCTGCTGCAGATGCGCAATCAGGAACTGCTGAACTCTGGCGTCATATTCGGTGACGAAATTTGCATGGCCTTCTTTGCTGCGGCGGCTTCTGGCGTGGCCTGCGCCTTCTAATATGATCTGCCCGGCCTCTCTGGCCAGTTCGGAAATCTCATTCATCAATGCAGCTGCATCGATCGGTGCGTTGGAAATGGTGATATCACTCATGGGGATTCCTCCGTATAGGGTAAGCTGTGACGGGTTTGTGAATGTTAAGTGCCGTGACCGATTGCATTATAGTTCCGAAGAACATTTCTCGTAAAGTCCTGGACTTTTATGCTATCATATGCTCCATATCTGAAGCAGCAGTATGATGTCCTCTTATCGGAAACCTTTTATAAGGAGCAATTCAAAATGTCATTGTTGACGATTATTACATGTTTGATTGCCGGCATCGGAGCCGGCGTAGGAACCGGGTTTGCAGGCCTTTCGGCGGCGGCCTTCATCGGACCACTTCTCATCGGACTGGTGGGCATTCCGGCTTATCAGGCGACCGCCATCGGTTTGGCATCGGATGTGCTGGCCTCAGCGGTTTCCGCCTGGACGTATCATAAGGCCGGGAACATTGATCGCAAAAATGTCGGAAGTCTTCTGATCCTGGTCCTGATCGGAACGGCGGCAGGAAGCCTGATTGCACAGTATATTCCCAACGGAACGCTGGGCTTTTTATCCATAGCGGGTTCTCTTTTCCTCGGATGTCAGCAGCTGCTGCAGGTGGCGCAGAAAAAGGAAAAAAGCAGCTCACTTCCCCTTCCGAGT
Source organism: Lachnospiraceae bacterium (assembly GCA_963588615.1). GTDB lineage: Bacteria > Bacillota > Clostridia > Lachnospirales > Lachnospiraceae > CAG-791. The sequence continues at coordinate 2,242 of CAVAJA010000164.1, forward strand.
TCACAGGGCTGGAGAAGGGCAGAACAGGTCGCGTGCGGCCTTTGGATTGGTTTTATCTGCGGATTTATGGGAACCGGCGGCGGCATGATGATGCTGCTCGTTCTGACTCTGGTTATGGGATGTGAGTTGAAGGCTGCGGTTGGAACGAGTGTTCTGATCATGACCTTCACGGCGCTGTTCGGCTCAGGTCTGCATTTCCTGCTCAAGGGACTGCCGGATTTTAAGATTCTGGCGCTGTGTGCCCTGACGACCCTGGTGGCGGCAGCAATTTCAGCGAGAGCAGCCAACCGCATGCGTCCGCTGGTTGCCAAGGCGGTGGTCGGAACGCTGCTGGTATTGATGGGTATTGTGATGATGGTGTTCAAATATCTGGGACTGAGCTGAAGGTGCGGTCTGCTCAAGGTAAAATGGACAGGTGCTGAAACTGCCATGCTGGCTTGCACAGGCACTGTAATCAACACGTCGATCAGCACCCACATCTCGATTTTCCGAAGGAAAATCGAGATGTGGGTGGCCGGAGAGGCTTCGCCTCTTGGCCACCTGCCGATTTCAATCATGAATCCGTCCGCAAGCGAATGATTCATGTTGAAATTGGCAGGTGCTAAATAAATCAAAATGAAAGAAGTCTTACGACGGGGGAGTCGTAAGACTTCTTTCTGCAAGGGGAAAAGGAACTCCATAATTTAATAATTGTGGAGTTGTCGTCTCAGAACGGGCGGCGGAGGGGGGTGCCGACTCCGTTCAGCTTAGGCTTTTCGAATCACCTGGAACTCTCTGAAATCGTTTGATTTCTTGTTCCTTGTGATGTTTGTATCATAGCAGGAGGTCTGATATAATACGTGCCAGAATTCATTCAAAACTAGCCAAAATCTGATGTTGGATGCAGGGTGTAAAACGTTTATCATGTTCGGAAATCTGCAGAATACGTGGGCATCCGGGCGGGGAAAGAGATCAGAAACATCAGATAAATGGTCAGAATCTGAAGATGACTGGCTCACGACACGGATTGATTGTCTGCGGACATCGCGCGCCAAAATCGGCAGCCTGCGGAAAGTGATATGAGAGGTATTTATGAGACCCCAGTATGAATCCATACATGATAACCTGGAAATTTATTATCAGATGTCAGGACATGTGAAGCCGCATATCCATGATCTTCTGGAGATTGTCTATGTCCTGCAGGGAACTCTGGAGATGGGAGTGGATGAGGAACTCTATCATATGGAAAAAGGGGACATGGCTCTTATTTTTCCGGGAAAAATTCATCATGCACAGTGCTTCGGCAATGCGGCGGCAAGCGCAAAGATGCATCTTCTGGTGGATTTATCACTGACCGGCGTATTCGCACAGAAGTTATCGGATACGCAGCCGGAAAATCCGGTCATCCCTGCAGAATCGGTGGACCCGGATGTGTTCTATTGCCTCCGTCGGCTGTATCACGAGTACGGGAGGGATGAGAAGGGGGTTCGGCTCAAGGAAATGCTGCGTGCTCCGGATCTGAGCCAGAAATCAATGGAAACCTTGTCTTCTGAAATGGAAAGAATCGTGAAACAGTCCTTTGTGATGCTGATCCTGGCGAGAAGTTTGTCAAAGCTTCATCTGGTGGAACGTCCGGACGAAACACAGGCAGATCTGGTGCATCAGATCGTGGCCTATACAGCGGCACATTATCGTGAGCCGATGACACTGACGGATATGGCAGAGCATTTATATGTGAGTCCATACACGGTTTCAAGGATCTTTTCTTCCGTTTTCTCAACGAATTTCAATGGATATCTGAATGATATGCGTCTGGACAGTGCCTGCAGCATGCTGCATTACAGTGACAAGTCTGTGACGGAGGTGTGCATTGATTCCGGCTTCGAATCACAGAGAACCTTCAACCGCGTGTTCAAGGACAGGATGCACATGTCTCCGAGGGAGTATCGGACGAAGATGCGCACAGCAGATCTGGAGGGACAGGAATGAAAATGCCGCACCAGGTCATCTCGAATTCAAAGGGAGATGTCCTGATGCGGCAAAATTGTCTGAACAGATGGAGTGCCGGGCACGAAAATCTCTGACGATGTCACGCCTGCTCTCCGGCATAGCTGCACAGAGCCTCGAAGGTCTCCTGGCTGATGTCATGCTCAATCTTGCAGGCATCTTCTCTCGCCTGCTCCGCTGAAACGCCGATCTTAATAAAGAAGTCGGTCAGAACCTTATGCCGGGTGTAAATGCTGCTGGCGATCTTCATGCCGGACTCCGTCAATACGAGCATTCCGGCAGCGTCCGTGGTCAGATAGTCGTTCTCCCGCAGGCGCTTGGTGGCATTGGACACACTGGGCTTGGAAATTCCAAGCTGTTCAGCCACATCTGTGGAACGGACATAGCCCTGCCTTTCGTGAATCATTAAAATAGCTTCCAGATAATCTTCTGCGGATCTTCCAATCGTCATGGCTTTCCCCTGTGTGCGGTACGCTGCGGCACGTCAACATTCGGAGCACGGAGTGTTCCGAGAACCTAACTGAAGTTCACGGTTTCCATGCAAAACGGGTGACAGAGCTCTGCAATAAACACATGTTAGCATCGAATAACAGGATACCATTTTTGACATCGAAAAACAAGCTGAATGAACAGGATCTTCCGTCATCCCCTGCAGATATCAGCGGAGGACAGTATTTATTTGACCATTCGGAACGGGCCGCCTACAATAGAAAACGCCGAAAGAGGCGGGCAGCACCAGGATAACAGAGGACAGACAGAACGGAGAGATTACATGCTGGAACAGATTTCGATTTTTTCAGAAAATGAAAAAGGCGCATTGAGCCGGATGACGGATATATTGAGGGAGAACAACATCAACCTGCAGGCCATGATTGTGAATGACAGTGCAGAGTTCGGGATTGTCCGGTTTCTTCTGGAAGATGCAAAAGGTGCACAGAAAATTCTGGAAAAAGAGGGCTATCTGTGCCACTCGGACGGTGTGTATGCTGCCGTGATTTCAGATGAAGTGGGCGGACTGAGCAAGCTGCTGAAGGATGTGGCAGAGATCGGGATCAACATCGATTACATCTATATGTCTCACGACAGAGAGAGCGGGGAACCTATTGCAGTGTTTCATACCAAAGATATGGAGGCGGTAGAGGAGGCTCTGACCTGGCGCGGCTACCGCATGGTGTAGGCCGGTGTTCCGAATGGTCTGCAGCGCTCGTGTGAGCGGATGCGGCGGGCTCCGAATCCGCCCAATTCCGTGTGATCGACCGCCTGCATGCAGGCGGCTTTGGGGAGAATGACTGCATCATTCGGCGAAGGAGGAAAGTGAAGATGCGAGACCTGAGTCAGAAAAAGCTGAGCGAAGAAGAGATCTTTGACGGGTACATCATTCGTGTCCGCAGGGACAAGGCGCAGATGCCGGACGGACAGATCGTAGATCGGGAAGTTGTGGAGCATCCGGGGGGCGTGGCCATTGCCCTGGAGGATGAGAACGGCGAGTTTTATATGGTGACGCAGTGGCGGTATGCGCAGGAACAGGTGACGATGGAATATCCTGCCGGCAAAAAAGAGCCGGGAGAGGATCCCCTGGAGACGGCAAAGCGCGAGATCATTGAAGAGACGGGGTACGAGGGGGTCGACTGGAAATATCTTGGCTCCATGATGCCGACGCCTGCGTACGATACGGAGGTTATTGAACTGTATTATGCTCGGAAGGGGGCGTTTAAGGGTCAGCATCTGGACAGCGATGAGGATCTGGATGTGAGGACCTATTCACTGGAGGAGTTGACAGAACGCACGGTAAAGGGCGAGCTTCGGGACGCAAAGACCATGTACATGACGCTGCTCCTGCAGGAATTGAAGCGCAGGGGTGAGATTTGAGTCTAATTTACTCGGGAGACGACAGAAGGAGTCCGCTGCGGGAAATTCCTGCAGCGGGCTCCTTTTTGTCTTCTTCATTTCTTTTCAGAAGAATCTTTCCTGCGGTAGATCAGAAAGGCACTGATATAGAACAGGATGGTGGAGAGGATCAGGAAGACGACACTGAAGGTATCTACGGATTCATCCAGTACAGCAGAGATCTCTGCGGACGGATCCTCTACCAGGGCATAATTGCAGAAATCAAGGATGGTGTGCAGAATGATGGGAAGCCAGAGATTTTCGGTCCTGACATAGATTCCGGCGAATATAAGTCCGAGCCCGCTTGCGTAGAGAATCTGGAAGAGCGTGTTCACCGGATCCGCGCCGGCGAACAGATTAAGACCGTGAAAGACGCCGAAAATCAGACTCGATACCGCACAGCCGGTGAAAATCTTCTCTTTTCCGCCGTCTGCGTGCATCATTACAGAGAGCGGAATCAGGCGGAAAAGAACTTCCTCACAGACACCGGCGGAGAGCGCAAGGAGCAAGGCGGCCGGCAGATTCCCAGGAACCTGTTTGTAGATGACAATGTTGAAGATCACGAGCGCACAGGATATGGCGAGGATACTCCAGCCCATGCAGAATCCTTCTCCTGGTTTCCGGAAGGTGAAAAAATGGTCCAGGCGGTCGTGTGCAATCCGGGAATAAACCAGAAGACTGATCAGTCCGGTCAGAATCTCGAACAGGTAGTTCCATTGTTCCAGACTCAATACAGGGAGGGTGAACGCCGGAATGTAGGAGAGAATGATCATAATCAGAGTGAACAGGCCGACCAGAATCATGGAAACAAGCATTCCGCCCAAAGGGTGCCGTATAAAAAAGCTGTTTTTCTTCTCTTTTGTCTTCATAATGTGCCTCCTTACATTGCTGTGAATCAGATGCGATTATGCGAACAGGGAATCCGCATAGCGCACGGATGCCATGGCATCCTTTCCATAGAAATCTGCTCCGATTGCATCCGCGTATTCCTGTGTCATCACGGCACCGCCGACCATGACGCGGCAATCCGGCTTCTGGCTTCGCAGCTGCCGGATGGTTTCCTCCATGCTGACTACGGTGGTGGTCATGAGGGCGGACAGTCCCACCAGCGTCACATCCTCTTTGATGGCGGTTTCCACAATGGTCTCGGGGGGAACGTCCTTCCCCAAATCAATCACATCATAGCCGTAATTTTCCAGCATTACCTTCACAATGTTTTTGCCGATATCATGAATATCGCCTTTGACGGTGGCCAGGATCACCTTCGCCTTGATTTTCTGCGGCTGTCCTGCCATGGATTCTCGGATGACGGCAAAGGCTGCTTTGGCGGCTTCTGCGCTCATGAGGAGCTGCGGCAGAAATACAGTACCCTTCTCGAAGCCCTGCCCCACGACATCCAGAGCAGGAATCAGTTCCTCGTTGATCAGTTCAAGACCGGAACGATTCTGCAGCCCCTCCTTTGTGGCAGCGGCGGCCTTTTCCTTCATGCCGCGCTGGATTGCCTGATAAAGCGGATGGCCGGAGAGTTCGGAGTCGGAAGAAGCCTTTGAAGTGGAAGAACTTTCCACAGTCGGACTTCCGGAAACAGAAGCGGTACCCGCTGCGCGCTTGGACACCGGAACGTAGTCATGATAGGCGCTGATGTATTCCATACATTGAGGGTCCTGGTTCATCAGGGCGAGGCTGGCATGGTAAGCCTGCATCATAGGCTCGTTGCCGGGGTTGATGATGGCACAGGAAAGTCCGTCGTGGATGGCCATGGTCAGAAAATGGGAATTGACCAGCTCTCTTGCGGGAAGACCAAAGGAAATATTGGATACCCCGAGGATCGTGTGACCGTGCAGTTCATCCCGGACTCTGCGCAAGGTTTCCAGTGTGGCTACGGCGCCGTTGCTGTCGGAAGATATGGTCATGCAGAGACCGTCGATGACGAGATCATCCCGGGGAATTCCGTAGCGCTCTGCGGCAGCATACAGCTTGCGCGCAACAGCCATTCGGCCGTCTGCAGTTTCCGGAATGCCGGCCTCATCCAGAGCAAGGCACACCAGAACACCGCCGTAGCGTGCAACCAGGGGCATAACCGCCTCAATATTCTCCGCTTTTCCGTTGACGGAGTTGATCATGGGCTTGCCGTTGTAATAGCGCAGTGCCCGCTCCAGGGCCTGAACATCGGTTGTGTCGATCTGGAGCGGCAGACCGGTGACCCCCTGCAGACGCTTTACCACCGTTTCCATCATGGAAGGCTCGTCGATTTCCGGAAGACCGACGTTGACATCCAGAATGTGTGCCCCGGCATCCTCCTGATTCAGACCTTCCTGTAGGATGTAGGGGATGTCGTTTTCGCGCAGAGCCTGCTTAAAGCGCTTCTTGCCGGTGGGATTGATTCGTTCGCCGATGATAACGCAGCGGGGGCCGATCTCCACAGCCTGGGAGAAGCTTGTGACCACAGTTTTATGCTTGGGAACCGGAGGCTGAAAGGGCAGGGACTTTAAGGCGGTGATTTCTTTTCGAATGTGCTCAAAGGTGGTGCCGCAGCAGCCGCCGGCAATCTGAATGCCGAGTCCTGCAAGATCGGTCATGGTCGCAGCGAAGTCTTCCGGAGTGACATCGAACACGGTTCTGCCGTTTTCTTCCCGGGGAAGACCTGCGTTTGGATTCACAATGACCGGGATGGAGGCTGCATTTACCAGGCGCTCCACGATTGGCTTCATCTCGTGGGGACCGAGGGAACAGTTGACGCCGAGGGCATCCACGCGAAGACTCTCGAGCAGAGGTACTACGGCCTCAACACCGGCACCGGTCAGGAGCTGTCCGTTCCGATCAAAGGTGGTGGTGGCCAGAATCGGGAGATTGCAGGTCTCTTTGGCGGCCAGAACGGCAGCCTTGATTTCATAAGTGTCGTTCATGGTTTCAATGAGAACGAGGTCGGCCCCGGCGTCCCTTCCGATCTGTATGACGTGAGAGAAAATTTCCACGGCGCGGTCGAAGGAAAGATCCCCCAGAGGTTCCAGAAGCTTTCCGGTAGGTCCCACATCCAGCGCAATCCAGGCATCATCATCCCTGCCGCATGCGGATCTCGCCCGGATGGCAAGCTCTACTCCGGATCGAATGATCTCCTCAAGATTGTCCGGATACTTGAGTTCATTGGCACCGAAGGTGTTGGCATTGATGATGTTGGAACCGGCCTGGAGAAATCCGGTGTATAGATCTGTGATAATATCCGGGTGGGTGAGGTTCCACAGCTCCGGAAGTTCACCGCCCTTTAGTCCGCGGGACTGGAGATAGGTGCCGGTGGCACCGTCACAGAAAAGCCATTGTCTGCCGAGTAAATCACGTAGATCAGGTCTTGCCATAAAAGTTCCTTTCTTTCGTCAGCGTTTATAAAGACAGCTGTCCTGCTTCTTACAGACTTCACAGCCTTCGAGAACACAGGGCTCCTCATTCTCTGCAAAGCCGATGAAGGCGGTGACAGATTTGCTGGGGATCATAAGGAGTGTATCCGTAAGAGAAATTCCGCAGGTGATCGGCATGCGAAGGAGAGAGGAAAAATCCTTCTGAAGGGAGAGGGGAACGTCGCCGTAGCCGGGGGAAAATCTGGGCCGTGCGAAGAACCCCTGCTCTCCCATAGCACGATTGATGCGCCGATTTACCTCATCGCACCAGGCTTCCGCCATGGCTGCACCGGCAGCCTGATAGATGGCGGCATCCGACATGTTCGCAGCCTCTGCTCTTCGAATCAGAAAATCAGCCTCTGTGCCGATGGTGGCGGCCATGAGGGCCACCTGCGTGCAGTTGCGAAGATTGCGGGCCAGAGATCGGCTGACAAAGGACATGTTCTGAATGCAAAAGAGAACCGCTGCGGGCGATCCGTCGTGCGGTTCTTTCGTCTCACGTGTTGGTACAGGAGTCATCTGAAGGGGATAGCTTTCCCACACGGCACGGGGACGGCATTTGGCTTGGAGCTGCCTGATGCAGAACTCGATGCGGTCTGCGATTCGTTCATCCGGGACAATGCCGCGATATCCAAGATATCGTGCGGTTTCCCTTTGGGGGACCCGGATGCTGTCCCCGGAGATTTCATAGTTCGTCATAATCAGTTGTCCAGAATCGCAGATAAAGAAGCCATAATGCCTGCTGCAATGTCCGGCTTATTCATGGAGTACACATGAATATGTGTGACGCCGTTGGAAATGAGGTCAACAATCTGCTCCGTAGCATAAATGATGCCAGCCTGCTTCATTTTTGCCGGATCGTCCCCGAAACGGTCGACCATCATGCGGAAGCGAGGCGGAATGGTGGAGCCGGAAAGAGCTACGCTGCGGGCCACCTGCTTTTTATTGGTAATGGGCATGATGCCCGGAAGAACCGGAACCTGAATGCCGGCCTCACGTATGCGGTAGAGAAAATTGTAGAGCATGTTGTTGTCAAAGAACATCTGCGTCGTGAGAAAATCCGCACCGGCATCTACCTTTTCCTTTAAATGGCGAATGTCCTCGGAGGGGCTTGCACACTCTACGTGTCCCTCGGGGTAGCAGGCGGCACCGACGCAGAAATCAGCATCTGCAGATTTGATGTCATAGATCAGCTGGCTGGCATGATCGTAATCAAAGACGGTGCGGCCCTCCTTCGGAATATCGCCGCGAAGTGCCATGATGTTCTGAATGCCGTTTTCACGGTAGACCTGAATCATGTCCTGAACATGTTCTTTTGTTGAGGAAACACAGGTGAGATGCGCCAGAACAGGCGTGCTGTATTTATTCTGGAGGTCAGCGGCGATGGAAGCAGTATGACGGGAGGTTCCGCCGCCGGCTCCGTAAGTGACGCTCATAAAGGCAGGATGCAGGGCGGCAATCTGCCGCGCAGCTTCCTCAACGGCAGCATACTTATCGTCTGTTTTGGGTGGGAACACTTCAAGTGAAATGGTGACCTCGTGTTCTTTAAAAATCTGAGTAATCTTCATAATAAGGCTCGTATTATCCTTTCCGAAATTGGTGCACAGGGAGATGATCTGTGCAGGTCCTTCGATTATAAACCGAAAAACCTGGAAGCGCATAGTGCCCTGCTGACGCATGATCGGAATTTTACAGAGAAAGAAAACTTGAACTAAAGAATAAGGAAGTGTAATATGGCACATGTATTTGGTGACAATGGACACGGACGAGGAAAATTATGGCACCCAGGAAAGAGACATTAGAGGCAAAAAAGCGGATTTTATCCGCCAGCGTTCGCTTGTTTTTGCTGCAGGGTTATCACGCAACGACCATCAACCAGATTCTGAAAGAGGCTCAGGTTCCAATCAGTAATTTTCAGACGATTTTTCACACCAAGGATGGAATCCTCGGTGAACTGATGGAATTTATGTTCAGAAATCAGTTTGGCACTGCAACTGCGATTACCGGAGAACAGCTGCCGCCGGTTTATGTGTATGCCGTGGAGACGGCAATCCAGCTGGTTCTGACGGAACAGAATGAAAATCTTCGGGATATCTACCTTGAGGTATACTCTCAGCCGGAGACGGCAGAATACATCTATGAGCATACAACGATGGAGCTGTACAGGATTTTCGGTCCATATCTCCCGGGGTGTTCCCAGGGGGACTTTTATGACATGGAGATCGGAACGGCGGGCATCATGCGAGGATATATGAGCAAAAAGTGCACCATGCATTTCCCGCTTGAGAAAAAGCTGGAATGTTTCCTGAGGCTGTCGCTGCGGTCCTACAAGGTTCCGGAGGAGGAACAGGAGCAGGTCCTGGAGTACATTCGAAAGCTGAATGTATCGGAGATTGCAGGAGAGGTAATGCACAAGCTGTTCGCAGCACTGGAGATGCAGTACAACGTTACATTGAATTCGTAGTGACAGGCGGGCGGAAACGTTGATGTTTCTGTCCGCTTTCATCATGAACTGCCTCCCGGAGGTTCGGAAAACTTTGTATACCGCAGGAGAGGACGACCGGAAGCAGGCAGAAAAGGGACTTTACAGAAGGAAGGAATAAGGATACCATGCATGGGAACAGTACAGACGTGCTGTTCAGACGCAGAGTAGAGATTCAAGCGGGCAGTGCTTTCGGAACGGGGAGTTGTTCGAAGGACGAAGAGGAGAAATCCCACGGTTTGAATCTCGCATCCCGCTGCACGGAGGACGTGCTGTCTTCTTTGCGGTCAGGGACCGTAAAGGAGGCTTTTTTATGTCTAAAAAACGATCTACGAAAACCCTTGTGCTCCTTTCTGTTCTCGTGACGCTGCAGATTATTCTTGCAAGATTCTGCTCCTTCAATGCGTGGAACACCCGCATAGGACTGGGATTTATCCCGGTGGCTTTGGCGGGAATTTTCTTCGGTCCGATTCCGGCGGCGGCAGTGGGGGCGGTCAGTGACATTCTGGGCGCGGTTCTGTTCCCTTCCGGAACATATTTTCCGGGATTCACCCTGACAGCAGCCTGTATGGGGCTGTCCTTTGGGCTTTTTTTGAGAAACGGACGTCTTCGGCCGCTGAGAATCGTCATGGCTGTCGGTCTGAATCAGATCGTTTTCAGTCTGGGAATGAATACGCTGTGGATTTCTGTTCTGTATGGATCCAGCCTGGCGGTGCTGCTGCCGGTGCGGGCGTTGCAGGCTGCTGTGATCGCTCCGGTGCAGATCGTGATCCTCATGGCGTTGTCCGGAGTGGTGAAGCGAACGGATCTGCGAAAGGTGATGGCGGAATGACCTGGGAAGAAACCTTTGAAACATTGTCAGCTGACTGGAGGGCTGCGGGACCGGATCCGTTGAGAATGCGGCAGCTGCTGGAGCGGATCGGACATCCTGAGGAGAAGCTGCATTTTATTCACATTGCAGGAACAAACGGGAAGGGATCGGCTTCCGCGATGCTGGCAAGTATTCTGACGAGGAGCGGGTATCGAACCGGAAGGTATATTTCGCCGCATTTGTCCTCTATCAACGAGAGGTGGTCGATCGACGGGGAGGACATCTCGGACGAGGATTTGACAAAACTTCTCGAAGAGCTGAGACCGGCAATTGTATCGATGAAGGATACGCCGACAAAATTTGAGATTCTGACAGCACTGGGCTTTCTTTTCTTCTGTCAGAAGAATTGCCGTGTGGTGGTGCTGGAGGTAGGGCTGGGCGGAAGATTGGATGCCACGAACGTCATTCCGGTTCCTGACTGTGCCCTGATCATGAATATCGGGCTGGAGCACACAGAGATTCTGGGAGATACCCTGCGGGAGATCGCATTTGAAAAAGGCGGGATCATTAAGCCGGGGGGAGATGTAGTGCTCTATCGTCAGAAAAAAGAGGTGGAAGCGGTAATTGAGGACCTTTGTCTGGAAAAAGGAGCAAGGCTTCGCGTGACGAGCCCGGAATGTTGTACAGAACCGGAAATAACAACAGACGGCAGGCAAAGTTTCGATTACAGGGGGAGAAGAGGACTTCGTCTGTCGCTCCTCGGAAAATATCAGGAAAGAAATGCCTGTGCGGTACTGGATGCAGTGGATGTGCTCCTGGAAAAGGGGTATCATATCACGGAGGCGGCCGTACGGGAGGGGCTGGAGAATACCCGCTGGCCGGGACGCTTCGAGGTGCTGGGGACGGATCCGCTTTTTATTGTAGATGGGGCACATAATCCGAATGGTGTGGAGGCCCTGATGGAGTCGGTGGAGACATACCTGGCCTCCTGCGACGTTATTTTCCTGATGGGTGTGATGGCGGATAAGGATTATGATGAAATGATTCGTCTGGCAGCACCGCATGCGGCACATTTTATTGCCGAAGTGCCGGGAGGAGAGCGGGATCGCGCACTGGAGGAGAAGACTCTGGCCGAACGGATCCGGTCGCATTATGCCGGGACGGTGGAGACGGCTGATACGGTGGGAAAAGGTGTGGCCCTCGCGCTTGGAGCAGCAGAAAGGTTGTCAGAGGAGCAGGGATCGGAACAGAGCGCGGCCTGCGGCTTCTTCCAAAGGAAGGACAAAAGGAAGGCAGCGGTTGTCTGTTTCGGCTCGCTGTATCAGGTCAGCGAGATTTTGGAAGCACTTAGGAGTACGAAAAGCGGGCACAAGGGCGGAGCAGGTGCAGAATGACAGGTCTGCTGCAGCCGCTGTAAAAAAGGCACATTCATGAAGAGGAGGAGATGAAAATGAGCAAGCAGAAAAAGTGGATCGCCGCACTGGTTATTCTGGTGGTAATCATTGCGGTTCTGGCAGGAGTCTATAAGGCATTCGGCCCGAAGACATCGGAGGGAACCAAGCATTGCAGCGTAGAGGTTGTCGCTGCAGACGGGACGAGCACCTCTTATGAGACCGCTTCCGATGCGGAATATCTGAAGGATATCATGGATACCCTTTCTAAGACGGGAGCTTTCAGCTATGAAGGAGAGGAAAGTGATTACGGTCTCTATATCACGACCATCAATGGGGAGACAGCAGATTACAGCACAGACGGTGCATATTGGGCAATTTATGTGAATGGCGAGTATGGTCAGTACGGTGCAGATCAGCAGCCGGTGGCAGATGGGGATTCCTTCAAGTTTGTTTACGAGACATCAAAGTAATCAGAAAAAAGATGGTTCGGCAGTCCGTGCAGGTTCGGCCGCGGGGACAATCGCCGAGATGGCGATGATGCTGGCCTTGATTGAAGTGGGCAAGCGGGCACTGGATTTCCTTCCCAATGTGGAAGTGGTGACGTTTCTGTTCCTGGTGTTCACAATTCTGAGAGGGCGAAGGGTGATTTTGGTGTCCTTCGCCTTTACTTTTGTGGAGACGCTGGTGTTCGGAAGCGGTATCTGGGTCATCATGTATCTGTATGTCTGGCCTCTGGAGATTCAACTGGTGCATATGCTGCATAAGCGATTTCCCGGCGATGAGGAAGGCTATTGGTGGTACTGCATTCTGGCTGCGTTGTTCGGATTGTTCTTCGGTGCATTCTGCACGCTTCCCTATTGGATCATCGGGGGACCGAAGACGGCTATAGCGTGGTGGATTGCCGGAATTCCGATGGATATTCTGCACGGCGTGAGCAACTTTCTGGTGTGCTTTTGCCTGTTCCGGCCATTTATGAGGGCAGCAAGGAAGGCAGATGCGCTGCGCTCGTAAGGTCAGCAGATGGCTCTTCTTTCCGGCTTGCGGTACGCACATTCATCCGCAGTCCTGCTTCGGCGGGGCTGTGTTTTTTTATTATTATTGTCAACCACTACGTACGCTGAAAGTTGACAATAGAAGTCCTGCGTGATAGTCTGCTCCGTGGACAACGAAAGCGGCATGCGGCATGAAGGTAAAGGATGCCGTGCTTTATCGATCTGTGAGGAGTGAGATTATGACGAGTATCAAGACAAAAGAGTTGATTCTGTGCGCAATGTGTGCGGCAATTACCTGCATTCTTGCGCCGATATCGGTTCCGATCGGACCGGTGCCGATATCACTGTGCACATTTGCAGTCATGCTGGCAGGCGTTCTCCTGGGAGGAAAATTCGGCTTTATTTCGCAGCTGGTGTATGTCCTTCTGGGAGCGGTTGGGGTTCCGGTTTTCGCCGGCTACAGCGCGGGGGTATCCTGCATCGCAGGAATGACCGGCGGTTATATTGTGGCATATCCGGTTCTGGCATTTCTGACGGGGCTTATTTACTGGAAATTCGGCAGGAATCGGTCCGGAAAGCGGCGCATTTTGTGGATGTTCCTTGGCATGGTGATCGGCACGGCTGTGCTGTACGCTTTCGGAACGGCGTGGTTCTGTGCCGTCAGCGGAACCGGCGTGGCTGCAGCCATGGGAATGTGTGTGATTCCGTTCCTTCCCGGTGATTTACTGAAAATGGTTGTCGTCATTCTGATCAGTCTTCCGATGGAAAAGGCACTGGCCAGAACAGGAAGCGCACAGTGATGACGAAGGAAAATGAAGCCATTCAGCTGCGGCCGCATCACGGGCTGTGCCTTCTGAATTTTCGAGGGGCGGGTTATTCGGATGACTTCAGCAGGAATATGGCAGCAATGCAGAAGCGTCTGCAGGAGAATCCGGAGACTGCAGTCCGGGTGACAAAGGGATGCGATGAGCTGTGCGGCAGATGCCCGCATCGAGAGGGATCGGACTGCAGCTCGGAGCATCCGCCTCTTTTCGATGGAAACGTCCTGAAGCTTACGGGAATTGCCTACGGACAGAAGCTTTCCTGGCGCGAGCTGAAAGAGCGGACGACACCTCTTAGTCTGCATCACCTCGAGGAAGCCTGTCCGGATTGTCAGTGGCTGTCCCTGTGCAGAAAGATCGCAGCAGAACGCCTGAAAGAGGAGAACGGATCAGGGCTTTTCATATCATGACAGCGGCAGAATGGCGGGGACTCCCGCCATTCTTTTTATTTCTCTTAACAGATCGCTTTGTGTATAATAAATCTGTATGTCTGCGGTACGGACAGGAGAGAGTATGTATACATTTTCAGGACGGATTCGTTACAGTGAAACAAACCAGGAGGGCTATCTTAAGATAGAGTCCCTTATTGATTACTTCCAGGATTGCTCGACCTTCCAGTCAGAAGATCTGGGAATTGGGATTGAATATCTGACCAGAGATCACCTGGCCTGGATGGTGAACGCGTGGCAGCTGGACATCCTTCGGCTTCCGAGATTGGGAGAGAGGATCGTGGTCGGAACTTCACCTTATGAGCTGAAGGGATTCATGGGACTGCGCAATTTTATGTTGGAGACAGCGGATGGGGAGAGACTCGTGAGTGCCAATTCCATCTGGTCACTGTTCAACATGGAAAAGGGTGTGCCGGAAAGAGTGACACAGAAAATTGCATCATCCTATGAGCTGGCTCCGAAATTTGATATGGAATATCTGCCGCGCAAGATCGCAGTTCCCGAAGAAGGTGGAATTCCTGAAAAAGAAATTCTGATCACGGAACAGTTTCTTGACAGCAATCATCATGTCAACAACGGACAGTATGTGCGGTTGGCGATGGCGTTTTGTCCCAAGGATCAGGCGGTGTCCCGGGTGCGGGTAGAATATAAAAAACAGGCCTACCTCGGCGAGATTATTGTGCCGGTGGTGTTCCGACGCCCGGAAGGGAAGACACTGATCTGTCTGAACAGTCCGGCGAAGGAGACCTATGCCTGCGTGGAATTGAGATGATGAAATGAACGGTGAACAGCTGCGCAGATGGGAAGCTGCAGCAGGACGGAAGGACGTGCAATGCTTAAAATCGGAGAAAAACAGACGCTGACAGTAGAAAAAAAGGTTCCCATGGGAGTCTTTCTTAAAGAAAAAGAGGGGGAAGAGCATGTACTCCTTCCCAGCTCACAGGTGCCGGAGGAATGCAGGGAAGGGGATGAAATTCCGGTATTCCTTTACAAGGATTCGGAGGATCGGCTGATTGCAACGCGCAAGGAACCGCTTCTTACGCTCCATCAGATCGGGATTCTTACCGTGCGTGAGGTGGGACGCATCGGGGCTTTTCTGGACTGGGGACTGGATAAGGATCTTCTGCTGCCGTTTCACGAGCAGCCGAGAGATCATCATGTACGTCAGGGACAGAAGATTCTGTGCGCAGTATATCTGGACAAGAGCGGACGGCTGGCGGCGACGATGAATGTTTATCCGTGGCTGTCTTCGGACAGTCCCTATCAGAAGGGGGATGTCGTGACAGGGACCGTGTATGAAACCAGTGAGAATTTCGGACGGTTCGTGGCGGTGGATAATCGGTATTCTGCCTTGATTCCCAAAAAGGAACTGGTGCGGGAACTGGCGGTCGGAGATGTGGTTCGGGCAAGGGTGTCGAGGGTGCGGCCGGACGGAAAGCTGGATTTAACGCTTCGGGAGGCTGCGGTGGATCAGATGGCTGCAGACACGGTGATTATTCTGAAGAGACTGGAACAAAACGGGGGAAGTCTTCCGTTCACGGATAAGGCGGATCCGGAGCTGATCCGCAGTCAGATGCAGATGAGCAAGGCACAGTTCAAACGGGCGGTGGGGCGCCTGCTGAAGGAAGGCCGCATTGAACTGACGAGGGACGAGATTCGCAGTCGGAAGGTGTGATCTGCACCGGAAGCGGTGGGCAGTTTTCACAAAACAAATCCGTGACCTTTATAGATTTTTTTTCTACTGTGCATTAGAATGAACTCTGATCGGGGGAGTTTGCAGAAATTTCAGAGCGGCAGATGAGCCGACGAACAGAAGTTTTGGCAGCAGCGGCGTAATAGAGCAGAAAGAGTGTGGGGGCATGATTTCAAGTCAGGTATTACAGAGCACAATTGAGGGGGTTAAGGATATTTCGCATCTGGATGTCTGTGTCATGGATGCGGGAGGAAGAGAGGTTGCATCGACGCAGCCGGTTTTTCAGGCGGCAGCTGCAGCAATCCCGGAGTTTGCGGCATCGCCGGCAGATTCGCAGTCGGCGGGACCGTTTCAGTTCTTTAAGGTTTTTGACGAGAACCAGCTGGAATATATCCTGGTGATCAACGGCAGCTCGGACAGCACGCTGATGGTGGGTCGTATGGCGGCGTTTCAGCTGCAGGGACTGCTGGGGGCTTTTAAGGAGCATTACGACAAGGACAGCTTTATCAAAAATCTGCTCCTTGATAATCTGCTGCTCATTGATATCTATGAGCGTGCAAAAAAACTGCGCATTCCGGCCAGCAGTCCCAGAGTGGTTCTGCTGATTGAAGTGAACAGGGAAAAGGGGAAGGACCGGGATGTCCTGTCCAGACTGCAGGAAATGCTGGGAATGGGCTCCTCTGATTATGTCACTCAGGTGGATGAGAACAGCATCGTTATCGTCCATCACACAGAAAATGACAAGGGCGAGGATGCACTGGAGAATTATGCGCAGGGCGTGATGAGGCATCTTCAGGAATCGGGGATTGCAGACGTGCGGATTGCCTACGGGACGGTGGTCAACGAGCTCAAGGAATTGAGCCATTCCTTCAAGGAAGCCAGGATGGCGTTGGATGTATCCCGCATTTTTTTTGAAGATAAGCAGATAATTGCGTATAATCAGTTGGGCATCGGAAGGCTGATTTATCAGCTGCCGCTGCCGCTGTGCAGGATGTTCATCCGGGAGATTTTCAAGGACAAACGTCCGGATGACTTTGACGAAGAGACACTGACCACCATCAGCAAGTTTTTTGAGAATAATCTGAATGTGTCCGAGACTTCCAGACAGCTGTTTATTCACCGCAATACGCTGGTGTATCGTCTGGACAAACTGCTGAAGAGCACCGGTTTGGATCTGAGGGTTTTCGAGGATGCCATTACCTTTAAAATTGCCCTGATGGTCGTGAAATATATGAAGTACATGGATCAGGAGAATCAGTAATACATGAAGAATAATTCCTACAAGACAGCGGATGATGTGGTGGTTTCTCTCCAGCATGTCAGCAAACAGTATTCCAAGGATGCTCCGGGTGTTGTGGATGCCAATCTGCAGATTCATGAGGGAGAATTCGTGTTCATCACGGGGGAGACCGGTTCGGGAAAGTCCACACTGCTGAAGATGATCATGCATCAGCTGAAGGCAACGGAAGGCTCCGTGGAAGTTCTTGGTTATGATTTGAATCGCATCCGGCACAGCAAGATTCCGAGATTCCGCAGAAATCTCGGAATCGTGTTCCAGGATTTCCGTCTGCTGAAGGATCGCGATGTATATGAGAATGTGGCCTTTGCCCAGCGGATCATGATGGTGCCGAAAAACCAGATGAAGCACAACGTCACCAGTGTTCTGCAGATGGTTGGGATGGCAGATAAATATAAACGGCAGGTTACGCAGCTTTCCGGCGGCGAGCAGCAGCGTGTCGCACTGGCGAGAGCCCTGGTGAATAAGCCGCTGCTGCTGTTGGCAGATGAGCCGACCGGTAATCTGGATCAGGACACTGCGTGGGAGATCATGCAGCTGATTGAGCGTGCCAACAAGGAGACCGGGACGACGGTTCTGGTTGTCACGCATGACCGCGGCATCGTGGACCGTATGCATAAGCGTGTGATTGAAATGAAGCGCGGTGAGATCATCAGCGATACAGCGGCAGACGTATCGGATTATACGGAGGAGCTGCCGTATGCTGCTGTTGAAGAACGCACGGCAGAGCGCGGGGAGTACCGCGATGATTATCACGATGAGTACCATGACGAGTATCATGATGTGTATCATCGTGAGTATACGGATGATTATCAGGACGATTACCAGGAACGTTATATGGATCGTTATCAGGATGTAGATGCAGATGGTTATGACGGCTACGATGATTACGATGAGGATTAAAGCATCGGGGTGCCGAATTGACGATCCGTGCGGAGGCAGTAAGAGGTAGGAATGAGAATCAGCAACATCTTTTATTCGATCGGACAAAGTTTTCGCAACATGTTCAAAAATCGAGGCTATACGCTGGCGTCGATCGCGACCATTTCAGCATGTCTGTTCATGTTCGGGATCTTTTTTTCCATTTTGTTCAACCTGCAGTCGCTGATGAATACGGCAGAGCAGGGGGTTTCTGTCACCGTTTTCTTTCAGGAGGGGACTTCGGAGGATGATATTCTTCAGCTGAAGGTTGCCATTGAGGAGCGGGAGGAAGTGGCCAGCGTAGAGTATATCTCGGCAGATCAGGCGTGGGCGGATTTCTCTTCGGAATACCTGGGGGACTATGCGGATGGCTTTACGGAAAATCCGCTGGCGGATTCCGCCAATCTGGAAATTTTCCTGCAGGATGTTTCGAAACAGTCTGAGCTTGTGGATTATCTGGAGGGGCTGGATGAGATTCGGGAGGTGAATCGATCGGAGATAACGGCAGACACGCTCTCCGGAGCCAATACGCTGATTATGTATGCTTCCGGAGCCATCATCCTGATGCTGCTGGTAGTTTCCATTTTCCTCATCAACAATACCATTTCCATGGGCATCACGACGCATTGGGAAGAAATCTCCATCATGAAATATATCGGTGCCACGGATCTGTTTGTTCGTGCGCCGTATGTGATTGAGGGTGTGATCATCGGTCTGGTAGGGACAGTGATTCCGCTGGTGATTCTGTATTTTCTATACAACACGGCGATCAGCATCATCACGGGTAAATTTTCGATTATTACGAATTTCATGACATTCCGAAGCGTTGGGGAGGTGTATTATTATCTGATTCCCGTGTCGTTGGTTTTGGGAACGGGAATAGGATTTTTCGGAAGTCTGATTACAGTGAGGAAGCACCTTCATGTTTAATCTCCACAGCAAGAACTTTAAATCCGGCAGACGAGTTCAGCGGTGCGCAGTTAGCTGCGCACTGCTTTTTGGCATTATTGCCTTGGCCAAACCGCTGGCGGTTGCGGTACATGCAGAGACCGTGACGCAGGAAACCATCAAGGCAAAGGAGGATCAGATTGCGGCGGCCAAGCAGGAACGTGAAGAGGTTCAGAGCAATCTGAGCAGCCTTAAGAGCATGAAGGCTGCCCTTGAAGATAAAAAATCAGACCTGAATGCATATGTCTCGCAGATGGATGCACAGCTGACGGAGATTCAGTCCAACATTGACAGTCTGAAAACGCAGATTGAGGAAAAAGAGGCGGACATCGAAGAGACAGAGGAAGAGCTGGAGGAGGCGGAACAGACCCAGCAGGAGCAGTACGAGAACATGAAGAAAAGAGTTCGTTTCATTTATGAAAAAGGGGACTCCTATCTTCTGGAAACGCTCCTCAAGGCCACGACCTTCGGAGATTTGCTGAACAAAGCGTACTACATTGAACAGCTCTCCAATTATGATCAGAATCTGCTGCAGCGATACAAGGAGCAGACTCAGCTGGTGAAGGCGACCAAGGAAGCACTGGAAGAGGAAAAGGCGACGCTGGATGAGGAAAAAGCGGCCGTGGAAGAGGAAGAGTCAAATGTAGAGGCGCTGATTGCGGAGAAGAAGGCGCAGATCGCCTCAACGGAGTCTGAGATTGCTGAGTCTGCAGCAACCATTGAGGAGTATGAGAGCCAGATGAGCCAGCAGAACAGTACCATTGCGGCTCTGGAGGCGGCGGTTGCGGCGGACAAGCAGACACTGGCAAACCAGAACCGCAAATATACCGGCGGCACCTTTGTATGGCCTGCGCCCTCTTATACATATATCTCGTCGGAGTACGGATACCGCACGCATCCGATCTACGGGAGAACTATTTTCCACAGCGGACTGGATATGGCGGCTCCGAGCGGATCTCCGATTCTGGCGGCTGCAGACGGAGTGGTGGTTGCAGCATCCTATGAATCGTCGATGGGGAATTATGTCATGATCAACCACGGCGATGGACTGTATACGATTTACATGCATGCCAGTGCGCTGTATGTGTCCAGCGGCCAGGAGGTCAGCGCAGGGGATCAGATCGCAGCAGTCGGCAGCACAGGAAATTCTACAGGACCGCATCTGCACTTCTCAGTTCGCCTGAACGGCTCTTATGTATCTCCCTGGAATTACCTTGGGAGCTGATCTGTGAAGGAAGACAGGTTTTTTGGGAAAGGCAGCGTGGTTTAATCCAGAAAGAACGGTAAGGGATGATGGAAGTACAACAGAATGGTCCGGATAACGGGAATGTGACAGCACATGGAACCGAGCTGGAAAATCAGGAGCCGTCCTCCAAAAGGAGGACGGCGAAGCTGCAGAAGGCGGGGCTTGTCCTTTTGGGAATGGTTCTTGGGGCCGCTGTAGCAGCGGCCGGCATCTATGCGGCGGGCGGCGGATTGCTGTCATCTGCAGCCAAGGTCAAGCTGCTGTCGCTGCAGAAGCTGATTGAAAAGCATTATTATCAGGCAGATTCAGTTACGGATGATCAGCTTGCAGAGGGCATGTACGAGGGATTGATCAACGCCCTGGATGACCCCTACTCCGTCTACTATTCGGCAGATGATGTGGAGGCTCTGGAGGAGAGCATCAGCGGGACCTATGTGGGGATCGGTGCCTACGTATCGAAGGATGAGACGACGAATTGTCCCAAAATATCCGGGGTGATCGAGAATTCACCGGCGGAAGAAGCCGGACTTATGGCGGATGATATCCTGCTGAAGGCAGATGGAGAGTCCCTGCAGGACCTGGATCTGGACGTGGCCGTCAGCAGGATTCGCGGAGAAAAGGGAACGACAGTGCAGCTGACGATTGCGAGGGACTCCGAGGAACTGGAGATATCGGTTACCCGGGATGAAGTCGCTTCTGTTACCGTGGCAGGAAAGATGCTGGAAGACGGCATCGGCTATCTGCAGATTGCAGAATTTGATACGGTGACATCAGATCAGTTCATTGAGAAGCTTCAGGAGCTGCAGGAGCAGGACATGAAGGGACTGATTCTGGATCTTCGCGGAAATCCCGGAGGGACGGTGGATGCAGTGACGACGATTGCAAAGTACCTGATTCCGGAGGGATTGATATTTTATATGCAGTATCCGGATGGCTCGACCACAGAGTATGACACCGACGGGAGCCTGTACCAGGGCCTGCCGGTGGCGGTTCTGGTAAACGGGAATTCAGCCAGTGCATCGGAAATTCTCTCGAGTGCCATTCAGGATTCCGGGGCAGGAACGGTAATCGGAACGCAGACTTACGGGAAGGGCGTGGTACAGACCCTGTATTCTTTGGGCGACGGTTCTGCGGTTCGGCTGACGGTGGCAGAATATTTTACCAGGAACGGGAACAGCATTCATAAAATTGGTGTGACGCCGGATGAAGTGGTGGAGCTGGATACGGATGCATACCTGGCAGACGGATCGGATAACCAGCTGGATGCTGCTTTGGAGGCAATTCGAAAAACTGCTGCGGAGCAGTGAAAATCCGCTGGTCCCTGTGCTGGCATATTCGGCTGTCACAGGGGCGGAGCCATTTTTGAATACAGCAGCCGGGGACGGCTGCTGAAAATGTCCCGAACGGAATCGACAGGAAAATAAGAGGTTTGGAATATCAGGTGGTGTCCCTGCAGTGCAGCTGTGCTGGCACTGCAGGGATTTTGCTGTGATGGGGGCCATTGGAATGAGACAGATGCATAGAAAATCAGGCAGAAGACGGCACAGGGATGCGGACAGGAGACCTGGGGAGAAACGCCGCAGAGAATTCTCAGGGCGCGTACTTCTCCCATGTCTTACGGGGATGCTCCTGCTGAACGGATGCAGCAGGAGCATGGATTCGTCAGAGGCTGCGCCCTCGGATGCGGACAGTACCGTGACAGATGGCGGAACCGTACTGAATATTTACTGCTGGGATTCAGAAATCCGAAATCTTATGGAAAATTATTATCCTGGCTATGAAAGGGAAGATGACATCACCGGGAGAATCGGAGAGGTAACGGTCCACTTCATCATCACACCGACAGATGACAATGCCTACGAGGACAATCTGGACAGCATTCTGCCGGGAAACCTGGAGGCGGCAGCGGCAGATAAGGTTGATGTTTTTCTTGTAGATGAAGAGAATGCGGGAAAATATATCGGAACGGAGGAATCGTATGCCGTGAAGCTTTCGGATCTTGGAATTACACAGGAGGAGCTGTCGGAACAATATTCATTTACCAGAGAAATTGTGACGGATGCAGATGGAAATCAGCGTGGATCGTCATGGCAGGCCTGCGCCGGAGGGATGATCTACAATCGTACTGCTGCGAAAAGTGTTCTCGGATCTGATGATCCTGCGGATGTGCAGGAGGCGGTAAAGGATTGGGATACGTTCAAGGAGACCGCGGAGCGGATGAAACGTGCCGGATACTGCATGACCGCCTCAGTGGACGATACCTATCGTGCTTATACCGGCACGGCGGCGGGAAGCTGGGTGAATGAGAGCGGAGAATATCAGGTGCCTGAGGAATATGAGGAATGGGCGAAGGATTCGCACGAACTGCTGGATGAGGGTATGACCGGTTCCGTGGAGTTGTGGAGCGAGGAGTGGAACCTCGGATTCTACGAGGACACCGCCGTATTTGCTTATTTTGGCCCGCTGTGGATGATCCATGATGCTGCTCATGCCGGGGAAGAGGGCACAGCGGCGGCATGCGGAGATCTTGGACTGGTGAGCGGCCCGCAGAGCTTTTTCTGGGGAGGGAGCTGGATTTGCGCGGCCGACGGAACGGACAATAAAACGCTTGTGAAGGAGATCATTCTGACATTGACCGCAGATGAATCTGTGATGAGAAAAATTGCCGAAAATGACGGGGAGTGTGTCAATCATCGGGCGGTGCTCAAGGAACTGGCGGAGGATTCTTCGCTCGGAAGTTCTGTTCTTGGAGGTCAGAATCCGTATGAGATTCTGGCAGAAGCTGGGGAAAACCTGGAGGTGACGGCTCCGAGGACGGGGGATCGTGAATGGAAGGCCGCGTTCCGGGGAGCAATAAAGAATTACATCGAGGGAAGAGCGACTTATGCGGAGGCCGTTGCGCAGTTTAAGGAGAATGCAGCAGCATCCGAGTAGGTGCGGAATGCCGACCTCTTCTAAAATAGGGGCGGGTATGAAATAATAAGAGCGATTGCTGAAACTGCGGCATGACGATGGAATACAGGCTGCTGAAAAGCAGGAGAAAGTATCGGCAGACGATTGTTTGCGCCGGGATTGGGCGCGGAAGGAAGGAAGCGATGGGTCTTTTACAGGTTGGAATGAATGCAGCGTCCTCTGTTCTGGCAGATCAGTGGAGAGAATATTTTTATTGTAATGCCATGGATTCCAGAACTCTGGCGGTAAAGGGCATGAAACGCAGACAGGCAAGGGCCCGCAACAATGGAACGGACAATGTCATCACAAACGGATCGATTGTGGCAGTCAACGACGGACAGTGCATGATCATTGTGGAACAGGGGAAGATTGTTGAGGTCTGCGCGGAGCCCGGTGAGTTCGTGTTCGACAGCGCAGCGTCGCCGTCTCTGTTTGCCGGGGGATTGAGAAAGGGAATCACAGATTCCTTCGATACCTTCGTAAAGAGGGTGGGCTTTGGTGGTGATACCGGCGTGGATCAGAGAGTCTATTATTTCAACACAAAGGAAATCATCGGGAATAAATACGGAACAGCCAATCCGGTGCCTTTCCGCGTGGTGGACAACAAGATCGGCCTGGATGTTGATATTTCGATCACCTGCTTCGGAGAGTACGCATATCGAATCGAGGATCCCATTCTGTTCTACAAGAATGTCTGCGGCAACGTGTCGGAGGCATATACAAAGGATCGGATTGATTCCCAGCTGAAATCTGAGCTGCTGACCGCGCTGCAGCCGGCTTTTGCGGAAATTTCGGAGCAGGGCGTCCGCTACAGTGCGGTTCCTGCGCATGCGGACGATCTGGCCCTGGCGCTGAATCGTGTCCTTTCGGATTCCTGGGGCAAAACCTACGGCATCGTCATCTCAGCTTTCGGTGTTTCCAGCCTTAAGGCAAATGAAGAAGATGAGAAGATGATCAAGGAGCTGCAGCGCAATGCGGTTTATCAGAATCCGGGCATGGCAGCGGCAACCCTGACGGCAGCGCAGGCACAGGCCATGCAGGACGCGGCCCGAAACACAAACGGTGCGATGATGGGCTTTGCAGGAATGAACATGGCACAGCAGGCCGGCGGCATCAATGCGGCGCAGCTCTTTCAGATGGGAGCACAGCAGTCTGCAGGTCAGAGTGCTGCGGCACAGCAGATGCATGCCGCGGGCGCATGGGTGTGCCCTGCCTGCGGGCAGACCGGCAATGCGGGCAAATTCTGCCAGAACTGCGGCAGTGCAAGACCGATGCAGACGGGCGCATGGGTGTGCCCTGCCTGCGGGCAGACCGGCAACACGGGCAAATTCTGTCAGAACTGCGGCACGCCCAGAGGATAACCGCGTCAGGAATTAAGAGGAAAAAGAATGGCACAACAGGTTACGAATTATACCTGCCCCAACTGCGGCGGCCCGGTACATTTCGATGCCGCAACGGGCAAGGTGAAATGTGATTATTGTGACAGCGTTTTTACTGTTGATGAGGTAAAAAAGGCATACGAAGAAAAAAACAGAAAAGCGGGGCAGCAGGGGCCGAA
>CAVAJA010000165.1:0-9893 GCA_963588615.1 Lachnospiraceae bacterium
GATGATTTCAGGAACGGAAGGAATGCAGACGGCTTCAGCACAGATTCCCAGTCCGACGGAATGGTTCCCTCTGCAATAAGTTCCTGCACCCTTTCTTGGAATTGCTCCGCCGTTACATTTCGGGGCTCTTTCCAGCTGCGATAGTCAATTTTCTCGCACATGCGGTGGATTGCGGTTCCCCTTTCGGTTCCTCGAAGAATCGGTTTCTTGCTCGGATCATCGGCTCCTGCGCCGTCCTGTGTACCCTCCGCTTCTTTTGCAAACCGCGGCTCCGGCAGCTCCGGCTTCTTTGGAAATTGCTCTGCTGCCCCCTCCCCCGGCGAATACATTTCATTCTCTCCCAGCATGGAACTTCGTTTCAGCTCCGTCACCGTAGTCTTCGTGAACAATCCCCTCCAGGCCTCATACGGATACTTCCATGCAAAACGCTGCTGCAGCCGCTTTGCCAGTGCAGGGCCCGGCAACGCCTCTGCGGTTTTCTTTTCCTCGATGAGCTGAAGAGTTTTCTGCAATGCTCCCTGCGTCATCTGATTTTCCAGGGAAGAAAGCTGCAGATCTGAGATGGTCACATTCTGCATGTGAATCGGTTCCCTGCTTTCTGCTCGAAGAGCTTCCATGCTCATCAGGACCAAAGACAGATAATCGGTCGATCTGCGAATCAACGATACCGGAAGATGCTCCGCCGGAAGTTCTGCCGCTGCCATCTGCATCCTGATGTTCTGCAGAGCTCTCTGGGCATCTCTCACATAACCTGTAAGAATCAGCTTCTCTTTTGCCCTGGTCATGGCAACATACAGAACCCTCAGCTCCTCTCCAAGGGAGTCGCTCTCCACCTTGTCTGCGACTGCCTTCTGACGAAGCGTCATTGCTCTGCTGCGCAGGCCCGGATCCACATAGCCGACCCCAAGTCCCATATCCGTGTCCCGAATCAGAATTCCCCTGGTGTCCCTTTTGTAAGAATACTTCGATCCCAGTCCGCACACAAAACATACCGGATATTCCAGTCCCTTGCTCTTATGAATGGTCGAAAGTCGGACGACATCGGCGTTTTCATCCAGTGTACCGGCCTCCCCGTAATCCACGTCAAAGGCGTGCATCTCGTCAATATAGCGCAGAAAGCGGAACAGTCCGGCATAATCTCCTTTTTCAAAGGTCTCCGCCTTCACAAGGAGCGAGTGAAGATTGGCATAGCGTCTCTCTCCCGCAGGCAGCGCCCGCACATAATTTTCATAGCCCGTGTCACGCACCAGATCCCCGATCAGTTCATGGATGGGTGTCATTGCCATCTTGCTGCGGTAATATTCCAGCAATTCCAGAAACTTCTCACTGCGTTCTCTCAGAGCCTGCGGCACAGGTTCCCTCGCATCTTTCTCTTTTCCCGCTGCCGTCAGAAGGCAGTCGTAGAGAAGCTTCTCCTTCTCCCCCAGATGGATTCCCCTGAGCTGCCCGATTTCATCCTCTGAGAAACCTCCGTAATACCCGCGCAGCGCTCCGTACAGCGGAATATCCTGCCTTGGATTGTCGATGACACGCAGCATCTGAATAACGCTTCTGACCTCTTCCGCGGCAAAATATCCTCCTTTATATTCCAGATAGAGCGGAATTCCTTCCTTCTCAAAGATCTCCCGGAAGGCCTCCTGCCTGCCCGATGCAGAGCGCAGCAAAATCACAATATCCCGGTATCGCAGAGGACGCAGAGCTCCGCTCTCCTCATCCGTTACCTTGAGGCTTGTCATCAGCGAATGGATTTTCTGTGCGACCGCCAGTGCCTCCTTTCGTGCCGACGATAGACCGGCAATGCCGTCCTCCTCATCCGCTTCCGCTGCCTCGCCCACACACTCCGATGACTTTCCATCCACAAGGAGCAGCTCCGTCTGATATGGATTTCCCTTTTCCGGCTCCGGATAATGGGCTCCCGGCTTCAGCGATACAATGTCATTATAGTCAACGCCCCCGATTTCCCTGCGCATGACCTTCCTGCAGATGTCATTGGCTGCATCCAGCACCTCCTTTCTGGACCGAAAATTTTGATCCAGATCAATGCGCTCTGTCTCCCTGCCGTCCATCTCGTAGGTATCGAATTTGTTCTGGAAAATCTCCGGTCTTGCGTTCCGAAAGCGGTAGATGCTCTGCTTTACATCTCCTACCATGAAACGTGCATAACGCCCCTCTCTTTCCGAAACGTATCCCAACCCTTTTTCACCGGCCAGTGCCGACAAAAGAAGCTCCTGCACATCATTGCTGTCCTGATATTCATCGATGAGAATCTCATCGTAATAGTCCCGCAGTCCCTCTGCAGTCTTGCTCAGAACCAGCGTCCCGTCCTCTTTGCGGATCACCAGAAGCCTCAGCGCAAGATGTTCCAGATCCGTAAAATCAATGTAATTCTTATCCTGTTTTTTCTGCGAGAGAAGTTCACGATATCCCAGAGTGAGATCAATCAGTGTTTCCAGTGGTTTCTGTACTTTCTGCATTCGTTCCACGGTCAGCTCCGGGGGTTCACTGATTTTATCCTTCACTTCCTCCATTCTTTTTTTTATTTTCTTATGAAGTTCGCCGGCCGCCTCCTTTTTGGCAGGATCAATACCGTTCTCCTCCATCTTGCGGACAGGCGGAAGCTTTTCCAACGGAACCTCCAGCACAGTGAGCAGTTCCTCCCGGACACCTGCAGACGTCTTTTCCTCCGCAAGTCGATGCAGCAGCTTCTCTGCCAGAGCGTCCAATCGGCCGAAAACCGTTTCCTCCTCCCGTTCCAGCGCCTCCAGATACTGGAATGGTCCATCTGCGAGGGCTGCAATCCGCTTCATTGCACGATGCATTCCGGCGAGCTCCGGCAGGACTTCTACCTGACTTTTCAGCAGCTCCAGATACCAGCCGCAGGTCTCCAGCTCTTCCTTTCCGCAGATCGCGTAGTCTTTTTTTCTCTCTTCCAGCCAGACCTCAGGGAAGGCCTGCGAGTCTGCCTGATCAGAGAGCCCGAGGATCAGGCTCTCCAGTTCCTTATCTCCCCGTTCCGGGCAAAAATACTCCGCACAGCTCAGGAATTCAGGCGTCTTATTCTCATAGCAGGCTTCCAGAAACTGACCCATGACGTCGCCCTTCTGCAGCTTGCTTTGCGTTTCATCCATGAGCCGAAACCCCGGATTCAATCCGATCTCACTGAAATGATTTCGAAGAAGGAAGCTGCAGAAGCTGTCGATGGTGGTAATCTGCGCATGATGCAGGAGCGTTTCCTGCCGCTGCAGATGCCGATCCCCCGGATGTTCCAGGAGCCGCTTCGAAACAGCTCCTGCAATTCGTTCCCTCATCTGTGCTGCCGCCGCTCTGGTAAACGTGACCACCAAAAGCCGGTCAATATCCATCGGATGATCTCCCTCACTGATCATTCGCACAATTCGTTCCACAAGAACAGCAGTTTTTCCGCTGCCTGCCGCTGCAGACACCAGAATGTTATGATTTCTGGCATTCAGGATTTTCTTCTGCTGTTCGGTAAATTCGATTGCCACGCCGGCACCTCCTGCATTGCAGCAATTTATCTTCGAGTATCAAATACGAAATATTCTGGTTCTCTTTTCTAAATCTCCCGATACTCATAGCCCGGAAGTCTTCTGTCAAAGCCGCAGGAATCCTTATACGGACAGTACGTGCAGAAGGTGGATCTGCTGTCCAGCTCTGCCGGATTCGCATCGATCCTGCCGCTGAGAATGTTTTCCGCCAGTCTGCAGATGGTTTCCTCCAGCTGCCCCGTCAGCGCCTGCCATTCCTCCTGCGAAAGTATTTTGCTGGATTTTGCAGCACTTCCGTCCTTGTTGAGCTTTACGGGAATGACCTTTGAGCCGGCTCCGGCTCCCAGGTCGCGATCCAGATGATCCAGAATGTCCTTCTGTCCCCCCACATATCCTGTGGGGCGAAGCTGCTGTCTCACCAAATCAAGTGTTTTCTTTTCTGCCGCCTCTTCTCCGGCTTCCTGATATTCCTTCAGTACCTCCTTCGAATCTTCAAAAGAAAGCATGGGCTGATCAAAACGGTTGTACAGCATAGCGGCCGGAATGACCTCACAATTTGGCTCTTTCCTCTTCCAAAATCTCCGCTCCGCCTCCATGTAAAGCGGCAGCTGCAGCTGCAGACCTGCTGCCATCTTTCGTCTGTCCAATTCCTTGTGTCCGGATTTGTAATCCAGAATTTTGATGTAAATCCTGTTTTCTTCTCTTGCAAGATCCACTCGGTCAATACGTCCCTCCAGCATGAGCGTTCCATCAAGAAGCCGGTACTGCAGTTCCCCGTTCCTGCCAAAGCCCTGCTCCAAAGCTTCCGGAAAGAAATCCCCCTTCTGCAGCTGATACTGCAGGGCATCCACCGTCTGCTCCAGCGCCTTCTGCATACGCTGCAGCTGATAAGCCCCCCTCTGCGTGGCATAGAGCACCTGTTCCCGGTATGCTCCTGCCTTTTCCCCCAGAGCCTCCTGTACCAGCTTTCTGCCGCACTCCTGCGTATACTCCGTCCACGAGATCCCGCGCTCGTTCAAAAGCTGTCCGAAGCGCTGAACGCTCTCATGCAGAATGGTCCCGGAATCTTTGGCCTCAAACGTATAGATTTCCCGCTCCTGAAGCCGTATCCCGTAACTCAGAAACTGCCGAAGATAGCAGCCTGCCGCCATCTCAAGCCGCGTAACAGATCCCCTGATCATCCCCTGATAGAGGAGCCTTGTCGTCGCAGGTGACAGCGGCCGCGGCTCATATCTTGCAAAAGCTGCTTCCCGCAGCCTTGTAAGCGAGGACCACCCCTTTCCTTCCTGCATCTGCACACAGGCACCGTACAGCGTCAGAAATTCCTGTTCCCTTTCCGGAGACTCCAGAAATCTTCCGTCAGCATATTCACGAAGGGCTCCCGATAAAAAGCTCTCCGCATCCTTTGATGAGAACAGCTGCTCGGATATCGATCGCTCCTGCGGAATCTCCTGCCGAATCTGCGGGAACAGCTGCTGCAGCAGACTGATCAGATAAGAAGGACGAAGACTGCTGCCGTCCGCGCTCATTTTCGCATAAGATACATACAGCATATCCCGGGGTTTTGTCAGATTCATATACAGATACAACCTCTGTATGTACATCTGCTGTCTCGGCGACGGCGCAAGCTCTGTCCCGTTTTCCTTCATAAAGTCCGATTCCTGCAGAAACTCACGATCATAATCTGACAGGAGACCTCCCTTGGAAGCATTTCCCGGAATGATCCCGTCATTGACTCCAATGAAGAATAAAACGCGTACCTCCGGGAGCCTGGTCCGCTCAATATCGCCTGCAAGGATTCTGTCCACCTGCTGCGGAAGTGTCCCCAGTCGAATCTCTGCAAAACCTGCCTCCATCAACGCAAGGAAATCCACGGCCGAAATCTGTTCTTCTCCGAGAAGATCATGGATCTCATCCAGCAGATCGATCACCGCACTGTAAATCTGCCGGTATTCCATCGCTGCTGCCGTGTCTTCTTCTGTTTCAAAAGCAGCCGCCATTTCCTCCAGCTGTTCGCCGGCATGAATTCCCGTAAGGAACCGGTAGAGCGCGCTGCATCGCTCCCCCGCATCTGCATGCCCCAGATCCTGCAGCGGCTTCACATCCTGCAGGAAAACCTGCCGCATTTCCTCATACTCTTCATCGAAAGACATCTCCCAGCGCTTTCTTGAAGAAATTCCGCGCTTCAGACAATAATTTTCCAATCGGTCAATCTGCTGCATTTCCAACCCGGACAATCCGCTTCTTAAAAAACGAAACACCGTTTCGTAGGAATAATCTCCTGCCCCGATCTCCAACCCGCTTCGTATGCTCTCTGTCAGAGGATTCTGCAGAACGGCACGGCTTGAATCCAGATATACCGGAATTTCATATCGCTTTGCTGCGATTCGAATCTCCTCTGTATAGGACGGAAGATCCCCCGTCACGATGGCAAAGTCCCGATATTGATATCCTCTCTGTTCTATCAGTTCCCGAATTTGAAGAAATACCTGCCGCACCTCCTCTCTTGGATTTCCGGCCAGCATCATGTGTATGGGGAATGTTCCCTCTAAACGTTGTTCATATGGGCGCACAGGATATCGGAACAGTCTCTGCTCCAGATGGGCCAGCGCAGGATTATGTGCAAAACGTCCCGAACCTGCATCGTCCTGCACATACCACGTTTCCTTTCTGGGAATTCCGGCTTTGTCCGCCATTCTCACAATGGAAGCTGCTGTCTTTCTGGAAAGATAGAACAGATCCTGCTCTTCAAAGGGGGCGCCTGCCAGCACCTGCTCCATCGGCGTCCCACCGTCCTCTGAATCATCCAGTGTGATAATGACTTCCCTCGCTGTCTGCATCAGTGCCAGAAGAACTCTGTTCTGCACCGGCGTAAAACCGGTAAACCCATCGAAAACAATAGTGCTCCCCTCCACCAGCCGGGAATTCGGAATGGCCTGTGCCAGAAGGTCCAGTGTCTCCTCTCCCGTGACGTAACGTTCCTTCTTCTCCTCCAGAAAAGCATCATACAGAACCTTCAGATCCCGAAGTCTTGCAGCCAGACTTCCCTGCCCGCTTCCGTCTGCACAAAAAGAAAGCGTCTCGACATCCTCAGGTCGAATGCCGTACTGCATGAACTCAGAAAGAATGGATTTTATCTCGGCGATAAGCTCCGGCCTCTCCAGTCCGGAATTCAGTACAGACAGCTGCTTCTGACACTTCGAGGCAATTCTTCGAAGGAGCAGAACCTTCCCCATGTCATCCAGAATTCCCCTTGGATCCGCTCCCTGCTCCTCGAATATCCGGTGCGACAATCGTCCGAAGGACAATGCATCCACGTTCAGAATTCCCCTTCGGTTTCCCGCCTCCAGCACCAGATCCTTCTGCGTCTGCATGGTGTATTGATCCGGTACCACAACCATATAATTTTCCGAGAAATCAAGCCGGTTCAGCGCATCCTCCGCCTTTTTCAGAATCCATGCGTAGAGTTGTCTGCTCTTGCCGGAACCGGAGGGTCCCAGACAAAATCGATATCCCATATCTTCCCTGCTCCTTTGGTATCTGCCGCACATACACGGTCAAAACAACCATAAAACCGCCCTGCAGGTCTGTCAATTGACAGATCCGCAGGACGGTTCTTACCGATTCATCGTCATTTATTTTTCAAGCGATCATCCCTCAAACGCCTCTTCGTCGTCAAAGAACTCCTCAACTCTTCCCGCATCCGCAGCCTTTGCAAGCTCCTCCGCCTGCACCGCTGCAGCTGCTTCTGCACTTACTGCACTCTGCAATGTTTTCCCGGCAGCGTCCTCCGAGGTCTCCGGCATCGCTGCAGCACCTGCCTCTTCAGACTTCTCTTCTTCCGGAGTCTTCACTGCCGCTTCCTCCGATTCCTCTCCCAGGGGAACTTCGGACTCTTCTTTACTCTGCAGAATATCCTTGATCTTATCCGCAGAATCCATCACCGTCTTGCCCATCTCTCTGGCGGCTGCGCTGATCTCATCAATCACCTCACCACCCTTCGGGCCGACTGCCTCTTTCATCTTTTCCATCGCCTGTCTGGAGCCGTGCTGAATCGTCGTATACGCGCGATTGGCCGCCTCCTCCAGCTCCGTGTAAGAAGCTGCCTGCTCAGAATCCTGATCATCCGGTTCAAAAATATCTTCTTCCTGTTCCATGCGGTTCAGATACGCATGCGCTCCGTATGCCGCTGCTCCCAGCAAGGCAGAACCGACAACCAGCTTCGCAAATTTCTTCATCTCCAACAGACCTCCCAATCCTGCACTTTCGTTCACGGTGCTTGTTCAAGTTTATACCACACATCCACAAAAAGAAAGTGCCTGTTCTGCACATTTCGGTGATTGTGTACCAATTTATTCTGTGCTATTCTTATGCTTGGATAGACCGAATGAGTCAATATTCTTTTCCCCCCGCATTAGGGATCTTAATAAAGCGATGAATGAGAAATTTTTTGATCTGAAAAAGGAAAAACAAGACCGGATGATCAATGCCGGACTTCGGATTTTTGCGCTGAACGGATATCATCATGCCAGTACCGATGACATCGTGCATGAGGCGAAAATCAGCAAAGGCCTGCTCTTTCATTATTTCGGCAGCAAGGCCGGATATTATGGATTCCTCTACAGTTATATTTCACGCTATGTCATTTTGGAGCTCAAGGGAGCTATCCGTCTGCAGAATTCGGATGCAGTCATCGATTTCTGGGATCTCCAGAGGCAGCTGATGGAGACGGAAGGAAGTCTTATGGAGCAGTATCCTGCAGTCTTCCTCTTTCTGGAATCCATCAAGATGGAGGACGATATGGACGGACTGTCGGCTCTTGAAGACCTGGATCTTACCGTGCCGGACCTATATGAAAGTCTCTTCTCTCAGGCCGATCTTTCCGCTTATCCAAGACTGACGGACCCTGCACACCTTCAGGATCTGATCCACTACGTAAAGATCGGACTGATGCGCGAGCTGCTGTACGACAGGACCACTCCGATCTCAATGTACAACAGCCGGCTGCAGAGCCATATGAATATGCTGAAGGAGCTGACCGTGTAGCGGTCAGCTCCTTGCCTTATATCCTGCTCACATTTTTTTATTCATGCAACTCTATGCAACGGGATCTACATTCTTCGTCGCAATGACGTTTACTCCCGTTCCTGCTGCATCCGCAAGAATGACCTGACCGATTCGCACCGGTGCTGCCGTTTCCACCGCTTTCAATGCACGGATACAGTCAAATATCTTCTCCTTCGGAATCTCTTTTTCGGTTTTGACGCTGACCGCAGCCAGCTCGCCGCCCCGAACCCGAACCGTGGTGGTCACAATTCTGGCCGGTGCCGTCACTTCCTTGCGGGCATACGCCTCTCCCCTTGGGCAGGTGTTTCCGATGACGCACACCACTGCGCCGTCCTCGGATTCAACGGTAATCTGACATCCAAGCGGGCAACCGATGCATGTCAAAGATCTGGTTGTTTTCATGGTTTCTTACTCCTGTTCTGAATCACCGCATTTCGCAGTCGGAAAATCCACAGGTGACAGGGTGGCGGAAAGTGTCTGACCGAGGGCCCTTGGAGGGCCTCGGTGCTTGCGAACGTCCTTTGTGAGCTTAGCACCGCTAGGTCCCGATAACGGAGTCTGTCGTTGCTGACGCAGGTCATCAGGGCGTCCCTTAGGGCAGACATTTCCGACAGGACCCGTCACCCGCTGATCTTCCGATGCGGCTTATGCGTCCTCCAATGACAGCCGAATTTCCTCTGCTTCCTGCAATTTCGCCGCTGCCGCACCTGTGAGTACAATGGTCTCCATCTCACCGGGTGCAACCACCGGCCGCTTTCTGCTGTAGATTCTTTCCTGATTCACGTACAGAGACAGAATTTTGTTCCGATATACATTGCCTGCCCGCATGCGCATCGTAATTCGATTCCCAATCTTCCCGGGATGGATGATTTCCGGAACACAATAGCGGATGCCGTTTTCGCAAAGAACTTTAACTGCAGCCTGCGGTACCTCCTTTTGTCCGCAATCTGCCCCCTCTAATGTGCCGGACGATTTCTGTCCGGATTTTTTAGTCTCCAGAATGTAAGCAGCTGCCTCTCTCCCTGCAAGTCCTGCTTCCTCTGACACATAGTCAACCAGATCATGTACATGAAGAACATTTCCGGCAGCAAAAATTCCCGGGACGCTCGTCTGCAAAGACTCATCCACACAAGGTCCGTTCGTCACAGAACTCATCTCAATCTGAGCGCCACGG
Organism: Lachnospiraceae bacterium; assembly: GCA_963588615.1. Classification (GTDB taxonomy): domain Bacteria; phylum Bacillota; class Clostridia; order Lachnospirales; family Lachnospiraceae; genus CAG-791. The sequence goes on from CAVAJA010000165.1 coordinate 9,748, forward strand.
CTCAATTCATTCTCCGGCAGCAAACCGCAGGATAAAAGGAGAGTATCGCAATCATAATGCTCTTCCGTCCCCGGTATCGGTCTGCCGTTTTCCACCTCTGCGATGGTAATTCCTTCCACCCGCTTCTTTCCCTCGATTTTTACAAC
>CAVAJA010000166.1:0-5710 GCA_963588615.1 Lachnospiraceae bacterium
GCCAAGGCCATGCAGAAGACGCAGTACGACAGCACGCCGGAAAATGTGATGCGCTGCTGGGAAATCCTGCTGGCGCATGCGGCGGTGTACATTCTGATTGGAACGGTCTCTCTGGAGTTTGTAGATAAGGATAAGAGGTGAGAAGCAGGCTTCGAAGCGCAGCGGTTCTGCCGATGGGACGAGCTTAAAACGGAATTGACACCACATGGGGCGGATTGTATATTGTGAAAAAAGGGCGCTTTCAGAACTTTTGAAGGGGGGATCGGAAAATCATGGCGAGAATTTTCATCAACGAGAACCATAAAAAAGGACATATCAATCCGGAAATTCAGGGACAGTTTTCGGAACATCTGGGGCGTGGAATTTACGAGGGGCTGTATGTCCGTTCGGATTCCGGAATTGAGAATGTAAACGGGATGCGCACGGATGTTGTAGATGCGCTGAAGGAAATGAAGGTGCCGCTTCTGCGCTGGCCCGGGGGATGTTTTGCAGATGAGTATCACTGGAAGGATGGCATCGGTCTGAAGCAGAGCCGCAAGAAGATGATCAATACCCACTGGGGCGGTGTTCTGGAGGACAACAGCTTTGGGACACATGAGTTTTTTGAGCTGGCAAGGCAGCTTGGCTGCAAGACCTACATCAACGGCAATCTCGGCTCCGGTACGGTACAGGAGATGTCGGAGTGGATCGAATACATGACCTTCGACGGTGTGTCACCGATGACGGAGCTTCGAAAGGCGAATGGTCGGGAGAAACCCTGGAGGGTGGATTATTTTGGCATCGGGAATGAGAACTGGGGCTGCGGCGGCAATATGACGCCGGAGTATTATGCCAATCTTTATCGCCGGTATCAGACCTATTGCCGGCAGTACCATTCGGAGAGGCCGTTCCTGAAGGTGTGCGGCGGTCCGAACATGGCAGATACGAACTGGACCAAAAAGGTTCTGGAAACCTGTTTTGCGGAGCCGGCAGGAGCTGCCTCCCATGGGTTTATGGACCTGCTGAGTATTCACTATTATGTGCATCCGGGCGAATGGGAGAATAAGGGATCTGCGACAGAGTTCACGGAGGATATGTATTACCAGACCATGGAGAGAACTCTTTATACGGAGGATCTCCTGAAAATACACGGTGATATTCTGGATACCTTTGATCCGGAGAAAAAGATCGGATTTTCCTTCGATGAGTGGGGTGGCTGGTATGAGGTGGAACCGGGAACCAATCCGGGATTTTTGTATCAGCAGAACACCATGCGGGACGCACTGCTGGCAGGCGTCACCCTGAATATCTTCAATCAGCATTGTGACCGCGTGAAGCTGGCATGCCTCGCCCAGATGGTCAATGTCATTCAGTCGGTCATTCTGACGGAAGGGGAGAAGATGATCCTGACGCCGACGTATCATGTATTCCACATGTACAAGGATCATCAGGACGGAGAACTGCTGGATTCTGTGCTGCTGGAGAACGGCGAAGCCGGAAATGAGGAGCATCCGATTCCGGCACTGTCGGAGTCTGTGTCGATGAAGGACGGAGTCATTACGGTCACCATTGCGAATATGGATGCGGACAAGAGCTATCCGGTAACGCTGGAATTCGCAGACCGGATACCGGAAAAGATGGAGGGACGGGTTGTCACAGAAGAGATGCATGCGCACAATACCTTTGAGAACCCGGATACCGTGACGGAGAGGGCACTGAGCGGCATTGCGCCTGCAGAGAGAGGATGTACCTTTACGATTCCGGCGTGCTCCGTTGTGAAGCTGAGCATTCGCTGATTTTGTGCATTCGCTTCATAACCTGTCGGTTTTGACAGGAGTCGGGACGAGGCGAAACCATTACGATTTTGATATGAAAAGATCCGAACCTTTGCACACGGGTTCGGATTTTTTTCACCTTGAAGCAGTCGATTGACAATCTGTCACCGGCATCCGGGAAAAGGTCCTGCAGCCGGCTGCTTCAGTCCGCGGGTCGGAGGCCGTGTACTGGGAGGAGAATCGGAGAATGAAAGAACATTGCATCCGCTGTCTTTTGGAAGAAATCGATCCGGCACAATACCAGAGGGACATCGGGCGTCTGCTGCATCTGATGGATCGCAGTGAAAAGGTGGCGGAAGAGGAATATCACGACCGCCTGGAAATCTGCAAAGAGTGTGAGTATCTGTCCAGAGGCACCTGCAACGCATGTGGGTGTTACGCAGAATTGAGGGCGGCAGGAAAACGGAGCAGGTGTCCCTACAAGAGGTGGTAATTTCCTGTTGGAAAAGGTGTTGACAATCATAGAAACACGTAGTATTGTATCTACAACGCAAAACCTAGTAAACAAATAGGAATGGTAAAATGATATGAGCATTCGAATGATCGACTTTGATCGGTGGAATTATCGTTTTGGACGAATGTGCTGACCTTTCATTTGGTTCAGGAAGGATGCAGCAAAGCGAGGTGCCTGTATGGGCGAATCTTCCTGCAGCAGGAGACCTGCTGAGGAAACGGATACAGGCAAAACAAAAATAAGAGAATCCAAAAAGGAGAAGGACACCATGAGTCAGCATGAATTTAAGTTTGAAACCAAGCAGCTTCACGTAGGACAGGAACAGGCGGATCCGGCAACCGATTCCAGAGCCGTTCCGATCTACCAGACAACTTCCTATGTATTCCACAATGCACAGCACGCCGCAGATCGCTTTGCACTTCGGGATGCAGGGAACATTTACGGACGTCTGACCAATTCCACGCAGAGCGTGTTCGAGGAGAGGATTACAGCCCTTGAGGGCGGTGTCGGAGGACTGGCACTTGCTTCCGGAGCAGCGGCAGTCACGTATGCGATCACGGCATTGGTGCATGCCGGTCAGAACGTTGTGGCACAGACGACAATTTACGGAGGTTCCTACAACCTCTTAAAGCACACGCTTCCGAACTACGGGGTTGAGGCGAAGTTCGTCAACACGCGGAATCTGGATGAAGTCGAGGCTGCCATTGACGAGAACACCCGCGCTGTCTATATCGAGACGCTGACCAATCCCAATGCGGACATCCCGGACATTGAGGCCATTGCAGACATTGCACACCGGCATGGACTGCCGCTTGTCATTGACAACACATTTGGAACGCCTTATCTGATTCGTCCGATCGAGCATGGCGCAGATGTCGTCGTTCATTCTGCGACAAAGTTCATCGGCGGACACGGAACGACACTCGGCGGTGTCATCGTAGATGGAGGAACCTTTGACTGGTCTGCGAGCAGTCTGTTCCCACAGTTCACAGAGCCGAATGAATCCTATCATGGGGTATCGTTCGTACAGGCGGCCGGCAAGGCAGCTTATGTAACCTATATCCGTGCGATCATTCTCCGCGATGAAGGTGCTGCCATTTCTCCCTTCAACGCCTTCCTGCTCCTGCAGGGAACAGAGACGCTTTCACTTCGTCTGGAGCGCCACTGGGAGAACACGAAGAAGGTTCTGGATTATCTGACGGCCAGCCCTTATGTCAAGAGCGTGAATCATCCGGCACTTGCGGATCATCCGGATCATGCGCTGTTCGAAAAATATTTCCCGAACGGAGGAGGTTCGATCTTTACCTTTGACATCAATGGCGGGCAGAAGGAGGCATTTGCATTCATTGATCATCTCCAGATTTTCTCTCTGCTGGCAAACGTTGCAGACGTGAAGTCTCTGGTGGTGCACCCGCTGACCACAACGCATGCAGAGCTGTCAGAAGAGGAGGCAGCAGAGCAGAACATTCTGCCTTCTACCATTCGTCTGTCCATCGGAACCGAGAACATCGATGATATCCTCTGGGATCTGGATCAGGCACTGAAGGCGGCCTTTGAGGCGTAAGCACAGGTTAAAGAAAACAGGTGAAAAATGGAAAGTCCCGTCTGCAGGTCAGCCTGCAGGCGGGACTTTTTTCAAGTGCAGTATGGAAAAATCTTTCATGACTCCTGACGCAGCTGATTCAGATCATCATAGAAGGTCGGATAGCTGATGTTCACACAGTCGGCATCATCCAGAGTGGTGGGTCCCTCTGCAATGAGAGAGGCAACTGCAAAGGACATGGCAATGCGGTGATCCTTGAAGGTGTGGATGTCAGCACCGTGAAGAGGTGCTCCTCCGTTTATGATCATGCCGTCGTCTGTCGGGGTGATGCGGCAGCCCATGGCAGTAAGACCTTCCGTCATTGCCGCAATGCGGTCGGACTCCTTTACCTTCAGCTCGGCGGCATCACGGATGATGGTGGTGCCGTTCGCAGCAGCGGCCATGACGGCAATGATCGGGATCTCATCAATGAGAGTAGGAATCAGCGCACCTTCGATTGTGGTTCCGCACAGAGCGGAACTGCGGACGAGAAGATCGGCAGCAGGTTCTGCAGAACGGCTCTCATTCATGACCGTAATATCAGCTCCCATAGCTCTTGCGGCGCGGAGAATGCCATCCCTGGTCTCATTCATTCCGACATTTTTAATGAGAACTTCGGAGTTCGGAACAAGGCAGGCCGCAGCGATGAAATAAGCGGCAGAGGAGATATCTCCGGGAACGGTGATGAATCCCGGCGTAATGAGTTCTGATGCAGGAGTGACGCAAACCTGATGGCCGACTGCGGCATCGCCCTTTGCGCTGCAATCAGCAGCCGCGGTCAGCTCACTGATTTGAGGAGCATGACCGAAGGCAGTCAGCATTTTCTCGGTATGGTCACGGGAAATGGCAGGTTCAATGACGGTGGTCTCTTCGTCTGCGTAGAGACCCGCGCAGAGAATGGCAGATTTAACCTGTGCGGAAGCAACCTTGGTGCGGTAGGTGATGCCGTGCAGAGGCCTTCCGGTGATTTTCAAGGGGGCGCATCCGTTGTTATTTACACTGATGATGTCCGCACCCATTTGAGAGAGGGGCTCCATTACGCGCTTCATGGGACGTCGATTGACGGAGTCATCTCCGGAAATAATGCTGGTGAAGGACTGCGGAGCCAGAATGCCGCTCATGATGCGCGTGGTGGTGCCGCTGTTCTGCGAGCACAGCAGAACAGGAGAAGAGGCGGGCGCAAGCCCATGCAGGCCGACACCGTGCACGGTAAGATGCCCCGGTCTGGACGGGTCCTTTTCCATGTGGACGCCGAGTCTTGCGAAGCAATCCATGGTGGCGAGGCAGTCGGCACTCTCCAGAAAATGTGTGATAACCGTGTCGCCCTTTGCCAGAGAGCTGAACATAATGGAGCGGTGGGAAATGGATTTGTCTCCGGGAATGTCCACCTCACCCCGCAGGGTCGCGGCCGGTCTCAGAGTCATGGAATGAGGTGTGTCATTCCTGGTTGAATCTTTGATCTTGTCAGCATTCTTAATCGGCATGTATCGGTATCCTTTCTATATCCTCTCTATGCGAACGGATCTTTAAGAACTGATTTTAGGAACGGATCTTAAGCGGCATTTTGCCGGCATAGGCTGGTGTGCAGGGGAGCGGAGTCTTGTTTTACAAGATCTGCATGGCTGCTTCAGATAGCTGTGCGTCAGTGCAGCGTGTAGTTGCGGGTGGTCAGGATGTCCTTGGCCTCGATGAGGTCCGCTTCGGAATAAAATTCTACGCGCAGGGTGCCTTCCTGATATTCGCGGTTGTGTGTGATCCCGATGTTCTTGATACTGATGGCGTTGACGGCCAGGAGCGTAACCACCTCTGCCAGCATACCGGGGTGATCCTCGATATCGACAAAAAGGACATGGAGGAGAT
>CAVAJA010000167.1:0-4988 GCA_963588615.1 Lachnospiraceae bacterium
GGACAGGACAGAGAGGCAGGAGACGCTTCGAATCCAATGATCTGCGTAACCTACTCCCTCCGATATCGTGATTATGTGCGCAGTCTTCGAAACGCACAGGCGGAGCACAGCCGGGAGCTGATCGGACAGGATCCCGTCAAGGCGGGACGCCGAAACCGGCAGACAGCCAGAAAAGAGAAACGTATGGATGGATTCTCTGCTTTCTTTTCCGATTCCGGGACAACGGCAGAGGACATCCTGTGCATTGACAGGAACCGATGGGAGATCGATCGATTTTTCCGGACCATGAAGGCAGAATTCCATTCCGTTCCCGATGGTGCCCTGCGCGATGATCACATCAAAGCGCATCTTCTGGTATCCTTCATTGCTCTTACGATAGATAAAATTCTTGAAGAAAAGCTTGACGGCACATTTACCTCCGTCCAGATTGCTGACTGCCTCAGAAAGATGAACGTCGTCAGAATCGGAGACGTCGGATATCTTCCCGCTTACAGGCGAACAGATCTGACCGACGCCCTGCACGAAGCGGCAGGATTCCGAACCGACTGTGAAATTCTCCGCAGGCGGTACATGCAGGGCGTGATAAACCGCTCCCGGAAATATTAAAAAACAGCTGCGCGAGCCCGCGCAGCTGCTGTCCGAATCGTTATGCAAAAAGAAGACAAGAAAAATAAGAAAAGAGATAAAACAGATACCTGAAAAGAAACGGTCATTCGCCCTGCACCCGCGTCAGCAGACAGATGGTCTCGACATTCGCCGTTTTGGGGAACTGATTGACGCTGATCCCTCGAACCGGCACGTATCCGCCCTCCCGCATCATAGGCAGATCCCTTGCAAGACTGGTAGGTTTGCAGGAAATATAGAGGATGTTCTGCACGCCGTACTGCAGAATCTTCGGCAGAGCCTTCGGGTGCACACCGTCGCGCGGGGGATCCAGAATAATGAAATCCGGTCTCTCCTCAATGCTGTCAATCACCTTCAGAACATCCCCTGCGATGAATTCACAGTTCGGCGTCCCGTTGCGGACCGCATTCTCTCTTGCCGCCTCGACGGCCTCCTCCACAATCTCCACGCCGATGACCTTTGACGCGGCCGGCGCGATCAGCTCGGAGATGGTCCCCGTACCGCAGTACAGATCGAAGATCACCGGCTTTCGTTCTGAGTGCTCTGCCTCCATTGCCTCCGAAATCATGTTCCTTGCCGTCTCATACAAAAGTTCTGCTCCGTAGCTGTTGGTCTGAAAAAAGGAGAAGGGCGTCACGGTGAACTGCAGCCCCAGAAGCTCCTCCTCGAAGCTGTCCTTCCCGCAGAGGATTTCAGTTCCCTGATCCACCACAATATCCGCAGCAGAATCGTTTCTCGTATGCAGAATTCCGGCAATCTTTCCGTCGTAATCCTGTGCCAGCAGACAATCCATCCATCCCTTCAGGAACGCCCTCTCTTTTTCGGAAGACGCCTCCTGCAGATTGCTCTCCGGCGAAATCTCTCCCGCCTCCGGCTCCGCGCACAGCCGTAAGTCTTCGGCACTCTCAAAGACTTCGATCTGCGTGGTCGTCACAAGGTCAACCAGAATCTCTCCGGTTTTCATCCCCTTGCGGATCAACAGGTGACGCAGATACCCCTGCTGCCGCATTCTGTGATAAAAGGGGACCTCTGCCGCCGCGCAGTAGTCTCTCGTTGCTCGAATGATCCGGCGGAAATCCTGGTCAATAATCCTGCAGTCTTCCGCATTCGTCACATCATAGAAGGAACCTCTTCGATGCATTCCCAGCGTCAGGGGGCCGTCCTTTACCTCGTCCCCGAAGGTCAGTTCCATCTTATTCCGATAACCGACCGTCACAGGACTCTCCAAAAGCCCCTCATACCATGCGTCCGCCTGCGGGTCCGCTGCCCGAAGGAGGGAACGGATCTGTCCCTCCTTCAGCCTTCGTTCTTCCTCCTCCGGAAGGTTCAGATAAAGACACCCTCCGCAGATGCCGAACTCCGGACAGGCAGGTCGAATCTCACAGACCGCCGGTTCCATAATTTCCAGGAGGCAGCCCTCTGCGCGTCCATTTCGGCGCTTGTTGATGCGGGCACGAATCTTCTGTCCCGGGATGGTATTCTTTACGACCACCTCATGGTCCTCAACGTGCAGCACACCCTTGTTCGGGAACCGCAGCTGCTCCACCGTTCCCTCGATGATATCGCCTTTTTTCATTCAAATTCCCCTGCAATATCCGGGTCTTCCATGCATTCCTCTTCGCATTCAAAGTCATCCTCCTCTTTGCGGAAGAAGGGACGCCCCTTTAATCTGGGCTGAACGAAGCGGATCACTGCATAGACCACTCCGCAGATCACCGCGATTGCACCGATGATCAGAAGGACGGTGCAGATGAGCTTTTTCAGGTCATCCTCGTCCTCTTTGGATTTCTTCGCAGGACGAAGCCCCTCCAGGAGGGAAACGATCGCTGCAGAGCTCAGTGCAGAGCTCATGGTGGTGCAGACATCCTTAAAAAATTCTTTGTTCATAAAACGATTCTTCATGATATTTTCTCCTTATTCAATCATTGTTGAGCCCCGGCGATTTCAACCTGCGCCGTCCCTTTTCGGACGGATCAGGATAGAATCTCCTCTAGCACTTTTTTAGCTTTGCAAAAGCTGCATACATCGTCCGAACCTCTCCGCTTTCGAACGACACACTGACCTTGTAGTCCCTCGGAGTCTGCTCCATGCCAAGCACCTTGCCTCTGCCGTATTTCACGTGCTCCACACAGTCTCCAACCTGATAATCCGGCTTCATTGCGGCGGGCATTCCCCTGCTGAGGCGATCGAGTCCGCTTTGTCCTGCCAGAAACGGTCTCTTGTCGGATGTCGTATGCGGCTTCACATACGTGGCGCGAAGCCTCCCATCCGCGCTTTTTCCTGCAGGTTTCACCGTTCCGCTTCCTGCGGATGCCGGGCGAACTGCCGGACGAAGCGCCGCATAAGCTTCTGATCTTTGGGACAGATACCTCTCAGAATCTCCATAGGAGCTCTCTGATGTGCCCCGCCTCGGTGTTTCATCCATGAGCTTCTCCGGAATCTCCATCACGAAGCGGCTCACCGGATGATACTGCATCTCTCCCCGCAGCATTCGTCCTCTTGCACTGGTGATGGTCAGGTCATCCTTGGCTCTCGTAATCCCTACGTATGCGAGACGCCGCTCCTCCTCCATTGCCCCGGGATCCTCTGACTGCATATTCTGGAAGCCCGGGAAAATCCCGTCCTCCATTCCAGTCAGATAGACCTGCGGAAATTCCAGTCCCTTGGCCGAGTGAAGCGTCATGAGCAGAACTCTGTCATCATTTTCGCCCAATTGATCAATCTCTGCAACAAGAGAAACCTCCTCCAGGAATCCGGAGAGGGACGGTCCACCGGAATCCTCATGACCTTCCGCATCCGCCTCATAGGCAGCTGCCTTACTGATCAGCTCGTCCACATTGGAGATTCGATCCTCCGAAGTCTCCTCGTCATAATCCTCCAGATACTCGTCATACTCTGTGCGTTCCACAATTTCTTTTATCAGCTGCTCCACCGAGTGGTCCTGTGCGTAGGACCGAAGCTCCGCGATCAGCTCCACAAAGGGCAGCAGCTTTGCTCTGGCTCTTGCAAGCTCCGGGAACTCTCCTGCGTGCTCCAAAACCTGGAAAAAACTGATTCCCCGTTCGTTTACGATCGCAGAGATCCGGTCGATGGTTGTTTTGCCGATTCCCCGCTTCGGAATATTGATGATTCTCCGGGTGCTGATGTCATCCCTTCCGTTGTCGATCGTCCGAAGGTATCCCAGAATGTCACGAACTTCCATGCGGTCATAGAAATTATGGCCTCCAACGATGTTGTAGGGAATGGATTCCATCACCAGCTTGTCCTCCAGAAGGCGGGACTGCGCATTGGTGCGGTATAAAATGGCAAAATCCTTATATGAGAGCCTGTGATTCTGCCGCATCTTCCGTTCAATGTCGGCTGCAACAAAGGACGCCTCATCATTGCCTCCCGCAAACTCCCGGAAATGGATGCGGTTTCCCTCTCCCTGATCCGTCCAGAGCTTCTTTTCCTTGCGGCTGATGTTGTGGGAAATCACCGCATTGGCTGCATCCAGAATGTTCTGTGTGGATCGGTAATTCTGCTCCAGCCGAACGACAAAGGCGTCCGGATATACCTTTTCAAAGTCCAGAATGTTCCGGATGTCCGCCCCTCGGAATTTATAGATCGACTGATCATCATCTCCCACAACACACAGATTTCGGGAGCCTGCCGCCAGGAGCCTTACAATCTCGAACTGAGCCTTGTTGGTGTCCTGATACTCATCTACATGGATGTAGCGGAACCGCTCCTGGTAGCTTCGCAGCACATCCTCTCTTGCCTGCAGCAGCTCCACCGTCTTCATCAGCAGATCATCGAAATCCATCGCGTTGTTCGCACGAAGCTCACGCTCATACTCCGCATAGATCTCCCCGATTTTCTGCTCCAGATAATTGGAGGTATGCTCCTCCCGAAACCGATGCGCCGTCTGCAGCTCGTTTTTGGCCTGCGAGATCACTGCGAGGATGGTCCGCTCCCGCAGCTGCTTCGTATCCACATTCATTCTGCGGCAGATCTGTTTGATCAGAGTCTTCTGATCATCCGTGTCGTAAATGGTAAAATGACGATCCACTCCGATTTCTTCACTGTGCCTCCGAAGAATCCGCACACACATGGAGTGAAAGGTCGAGATCCAGATGCTCTCTGCTCCAAAGCCGATCAGCCTGTCCACCCTCTCGCGCATCTCCCCTGCCGCCTTATTCGTAAAGGTGATCGCAAGGATGTTCCACGGATTCACACCGCATTCTTCCATCAGATAGGCAATTCGATGCGTGATCACCCGCGTTTTGCCGCTTCCGGCACCGGCCAGGATCAGCACCGGTCCCTCCGTGTGGTAACAAGCCTTCTGCTGTTCTTGGTTCAGACTGTCGTAAATACTCATGTAA